>CAMODP010000265.1 GCA_946611445.1 uncultured Eubacterium sp. | reverse complement strand
GCGGCAGCCGCAGGATCGCGATATCCACCGGCTTTCTGCCCTGTTTCTGTTCCAGAACGGGAGCAAGGGAGTCTTCGTCATCCACATCCACACGGACATAAGGCACCACGCCGACGACCGGAATCCCGGTCTTTTCCTCCAGCATCGTGAGGCCCGGACGCAAAATGCCCACATCCCCGCGGAACTTGTTGATGATCAGGCCTTTGATCCGCGCCTTCTCCTCCGGCTGCAGCAGTTCTGTCGTACCGTACAGCTGCGCAAAGACGCCGCCGCGGTCAATGTCCCCGGCCAGCAGCACCGGCGCGTCCACCAGTTCGGCAAGTCCCATATTGACGATGTCATCCTGCCGCAGATTGATCTCGGCGGGACTGCCGGCCCCCTCGATGACGATAATGTCATTTTCCTCCGCCAGACTTTCATACGCTTCGAGGATTTCCGGAATCAGTTTCTTTTTATACGCAAAATAATCCACCGCGGACATCTGTCCCAGGATCTCGCCGTTTACGATCACCTGGCTGCCGGTATCGCTGGACGGCTTCAGCAGGATCGGATTCATGCGCACATCCGGCTCGATCCCGGCCGCTTCAGCCTGCATGACCTGCGCCCGGCCCATCTCCAGGCCGTCTCTTGTCACATAGCTGTTCAGCGCCATATTCTGGCTCTTGAACGGCGCGACCCGGAATCCGTCCTGCCGGAAAATGCGGCAGAGTGCCGCCACAAGAAGACTTTTACCGGCCCCGGACATCGTGCCCTGAATCATGATTGCTTTTGCGTCAGATGTGCACCTGTCTCTGTTCATATGGCTCTCTTCTCTCTCTTCTCTCTCTTCTCTCTCATCTCTCTCATCTAATCCAAATCTATTCCTGCACAAAAAATAAACGTTCCCGGACGTGTTCTGTGAAGCATTTCCTGTCAACTCCAAATCTGTCCTGTCAGGGGCCACGGTTTTCTGTTGTTCAGGATTTTCCGTTGCCCCAGCAGCTGGTTTTGCTCCGTCAGGGGCCACGGTTTTCTTCAACTCTGTATTCTCCGTTGCCCCGGCAGTTCATTCTGCTCCGCCAGGGGCCACGGCTTTCTTCATCCTTGAGTTCTCCGTTGCCCGGCAGTTCATTCTGCTCCGCCAGGGGCTACGGTTTTCTTCAACTCTGTATTCTCCGTTGCCCCAGCAGCTAGTTTTGCTTCGATAGGGACCACGGTTTTGTATCTTATCAAGTATCTGCCTATAAATTTATAGGTTTCCGGCCTGGCTCCACTTACCCCTGCCATCCTCTGCGGCCGGGGTCAAGCGTGTCGGCAGCCGTATACAGCAGCGCATTGGTGATGGCTGCCGCCACGTTGCTTCCGCCTTTCCGGCCGAAGGCAACGATCGCCGGAATCTGATACTTTTCGCAGACTGCGAAGATTTGTTCTTTGCTTTCCACTACATTCACGAAGCCTACCGGGACGCCGATGATCAGCGACGGGCGCAGGCCTTCTTCGATCAGTTCTTCCAGCTTCAGCAGCGCTGTCGGTGCGTTTCCGACAGCGAAGACCGCTTCCGGATAGTGTGCGGCTCCATAAGCCATGGAGGCCACGGCCCGTGTTGTGCCCTGCTCCTTTGCCTGCTTTTCAATCTCCGGTTCCGCCATAAAACAGAATGCTTTTGCATCCAGTTTTTTCAGCGACGGTTTGCTTACCCCGGAAAGGGCCATATTGGTGTCTGTGATGATCACGGCCCCTCCCTGCGCAAGTCTTTTTACTGCCTTCGCAACAGCATCTTCCGTAAAATGCAGATTCTCCGCATAATCAAAATCCGCCGTCGTATGGATCACGCGCCGCACGACCGCCGCGCGGTCTTCCGGAACCGTGATGCCGCGCTCCTCCAGCTCTTTGGTTATGATCGCCATGCTCGTCCGCTCAATGTCGGCCGGCAGGATATGTTCTCTGTTCATCACACTCTCCTGATCTCAATCTCTTTGCGCCGCAATACAGCTCTGATAAAGCTCTATTTTTCTCCTGTACGCCGAAACTCCAAAACAGACACTGCTGATACTACTCCTCTGCCTGGCGGAACTCTGTCGTGAACCCCGGGTCATACAGTTTGCTCCTGTCGTAAGACGCATTCAGGAAATCGCCGACGACGATCAGCGCTGTCTTGCGAATGCCTTCCCGCTCTGCGGTCTCTGCCAGTGTGCCGACCGTACAATAGAATACCTTTTCCTCCGGCCAAGTGGCCTTGTACACGATGGCCGCCGGCGTCTCTTCCGTATAGGCGCCCTGCAGCAGTTCCTGTGTGACCTCCCGGATCAGTCCCATGGAAAGGAAGATCACCATGGAGCAGCCGTGTTTTGCCATCTCCCGCAGTTTTTCTCTGTCGGGCACCGGTGTGCGGCCCTCCATGCGGGTGATGATCACACTCTGGCTGACGCCCGGCAGCGTATATTCTGTCTGCAGTGCCGCCGCCGCACCGCAGAAACTGGAAATTCCCGGCACATCGTCGTACGGGATCCCCAGACGGATCAATTCGTCCATCTGCTCGCGGATCGCGCCGTACAGGCTCTGATCGCCGGTGTGCAGA
>CAMODP010000264.1 GCA_946611445.1 uncultured Eubacterium sp. | reverse complement strand
TGGTCAACAACGAGATCGAGGGCTTTTCCCTTCCCTGCGTGATATCAGATGAGGAAGCCGGCGTGCGGATGGTTCTGGAGCATCTGATCAGCCGCGGACACAGGCGGATCGGAATGCTGGCCGGACGGTTTTCGCCGTATATATCCAAGAGAAGATACCAGGGCTTCCAGACCATTGCGAAGGAATACAGCCTTGTCACGCGCCCCGGCTGGATCCGGACGACGGATCCCGACATAGACAGAGCCACGGAAGAAGCAGCCGCCATACTGCGGCAGGACGAGCGGCCGACAGCGATATTCGGGACCAATGATGAGATTGCCACGGGCATCATGAAGGCAGCAGCCCGGCTGGGGCTGCGGGTGCCGGAAGATGTCGCCGTGATCGGCTATGACGATTCGAGAGTCTGCCGGGCCATGGAGCCCGAACTCACATCCGTCCATATTTTCAGGACCCGGATGGGAGAGGAGGCGGCGGGGCTGCTGCTGAAGCTCCTGCAGGGTGAGGAACCCGAGGAGACACGCATCATGGTGAAGCCCGAGCTCATCGTCCGCGGATCTGCCTGAACAGGGGAAAGAGATAATCCTGAGAACCTGAACGCAGCATACGCGGATCTGCCTGAACAAAGGCAGAAAAGCAAATGCGCCGGATTATCCCTGCGGAAGCAGGCCCGGGCGGAAATGAGCATAAGAATAAGAGTTCATCAGAACTGAGGAGATAGTTACAGGAGGTCTAGTCAACATGAAGAAGAAAACAATTTCCGTACTGAAGATCATCGGGGTGATCATACTTTTGTTCATTGCCCTGTTTCCGATCTACTGGCTGATCGGTATGTCCATCCGGCCCATGGAAGAGATGAAGGGACACATTTCCCTGATCCCGCACTCCCTGACCGGTGAGCATTTCGTGGCGCTCTTCAAGCAGAACGGATTCGGCGTCGCCATCAAGAATTCCCTGCAGACGACCCTGACATCCACGGCACTGTCTCTGGCCATCGGCCTCTGCGCGGCGTATGTCCTTGCCAGATCCAGATTTAAATTCGCGCTCAAGCAGCCGATCTCTTTCTGGGTGTGGCTGATCCGTATCCTGCCGCCGGTAGCGTTTACGATCCCGCTGTACACGATGTTTTCCAAGACAAACATCCTGAATACGAAGCTGCCCGTCATCTTTGCCTGCGTGCTGATCAACATCACCCTGATTATTTCCTATATGATCAGCTTCTTCCACGACCTTCCCGAGGAGATCGAGGAATCCGCCCGGATCGACGGCGCGACGGAATGGCAGCTGTTCCTGCGGATCGTGCTTCCGCTGGTGGCGCCCGGCATTGCGGCCATCGCCATGCTGTCCTTCATGTACGCATGGAATGAATACACCTACAGCATCATGTTCATCCAGTCCCCGGCCAACAATACGGTTCCGATCGCCCTGGCCGCGCTGAACACAGAGGACAACCTGACAAACTTCGGTCTGACGGCCGCCGGCGGCGTGATCTCCGTCATCCCGATCACCCTGTTTGTCATCTTTGCCCAGAACTACCTGATCTCCGGCCTGTCCAGCGGCGCCGTGAAGTCCTGAGAATCCGGCACATCCGGAAGAAATAACAAAGAATATAAGAGGGGCAGCCCTTTTATATACGCATGAAAATGCAGCAATGAAAACGTTCAAAGGAGGAACAACATGAAAACGAAAAAGTATCTGTCACTTGGTCTTGCGGCAGCTATGACATGTGCCATGGCAGTCCCGGCAGCAGCCGAAGAACCCGTCAAGATGACACTGGCTCTCCGCGGCGGCACATACGGCGAAGTTATCAAACAGTGCCTGCCGGCATTCGAAGAGGAGAACAACTGCAAGATTGATGTTCTGGATCTGGAGTTTGACGACCTGCACAGCAAGATCGCCATGGACGCCAAGAACGCTACCGGCACCTATGATCTGGTCATGGTAGACGGCTCCTGGATGGCTGAGTTCACCGAGAACAACGTCCTGACAGACCTGGGCGCTGCCGGCTATTCCTTCGACGAGGATATCATTCCGGCCACGACCGAGATCTGCAAATCCGGCGACGGAATCTATCTGGCTCCGTACTTCGGAAATGTTACCGTTATGCTGTACAACAAAGAGCTCGTTGAGGCCGCCGGCTACACAGGCGAGGGCGACATCGAGAGCTGGGAAGATGTCATGACCATCTGCGAAGCTGCCAAAGAGGCCGGCAAGAACGGTTATGTCACCCGCGGCGGCAATGCTGACTCCATCCTGTCCGACTTTATCCCGGTTATGCTGGCAAACGGCGCATGGGTTGTCGATGAGGACAATCAGCCGACCGTAAACACTCCTGAGATGAAGGCTGCTCTGGAGCAGTACAAGGCTCTGCAGGAGACCGGAACCACAATGGAAAAAGATGATATCGTAGCACAGATCGACAACGGCGACGGCGCCCTGGCAGTCGGCTGGCCGGGATGGTATTCACCCACAGCTGATACCGCAGGCAGCTACACCGTTATCCCGACCATGCTGAACAAAGGCGGCGAGTCCCTGAACACTGCTCTGTACGGCGTATGGTGCATCGGCGTTCCGGAGAATGCTCCGAACAAAGATCT
>CAMODP010000263.1 GCA_946611445.1 uncultured Eubacterium sp. | reverse complement strand
GACCCCTGTCTCCTCTTTTTTATATTCTTGACAGACGTCCGGCCTGACGTTATAATCCAATAGATTTATCGAATCATTCTTAACCTTTTCAAATCGTATAAGAGAGAGGAAGATGAGCGATCCGATACTGGAGATCCGGCATGTGACAAAACAGTTTCCGGCTTCCGGAGGGCGTTTTCTGACTGCGAACAACGATGTGAACCTGTTCTGCTACGAGGGGGAGACCCTCGGCGTGGTCGGGGAGAGCGGCTGCGGCAAAAGCACGCTGATCCGCATGGTGATGCAGCTGGAGGAGCCGACCTCCGGCCAGATTCTGTTCAGGGATGTGGATCTTGCCAGCCTGCGGGGAAGAGCCAGACGGCAGGCCAGGAGACACATTCAGATGGTTTTTCAGGATCCGTCGGATGCCTTTTCCCCGAAAATGAAGATCAAAAACATCACCATGATATTCATATGCCACGATATCTCACTGGTGCACTGCATGTCTCACAGGACGGCTGTCATGTATCTGGGAAATATCGTGGAGGTGGTCCCCAGCCGGCAGCTGTGCACCGGCCTCATGCATCCGTATACGGAGGCTCTGAAGGAAGCACTGTTTTCCGTCGACATGGATTTTGAAAAACCGATTGAAAGTATTGAGTCGGAGGCACCCAGTCCGCTGGATGTACCGGCCGGATGCCCCTTCCGGGACCGCTGCGGCAGATGCATGCCCGTCTGCAGGAGCGAGAGACCGGAACTGAAGGAAGTGGAGCCGGGGCATGTCATAGCCTGCCACCTCTTTTGAAGAGAGGAGCAGGCGCTTTGTTTGCATGAAAACTGACAGGGGGAAAAACAACGAATGGAACGCAAACGGACACTGGATCTGACACAGGGAACAATCTGGAAGGTATTGCTGGCTTTTATCCTGCCGATCATGGCAGGCAGTCTGATCCAGCAGCTCTATACCGTCGTCGACGCCGTCGTGGTAGGGCGGTTTGCCGGAAAAGCCGGCCTGGCGGCCATCGATTCCGTCTATACCCTGTTTAAATTCCCGCTGAATTTTATGTCAGGACTGTCAGCAGGAGCCACGATTGTGGTCTCCAGGCTGTTCGGTGCCGGGGACAGCAAAAAGCTGGGAGAGGCAGTCCGCGCCGCAGCCGCCATTGCGGCTGTCCTGGGCGCTGCCTTTTCGCTGATCGGCGCACTGGCGGCGCCGCTGCTGCTGGATCTTATGTCCGTGCCGGCAGATATCCGCCCCGACACTCTGATCTATGTCCGCATCTATTTCGGCGGGCTGTGGACCATGACGTTCTACAACATGATAGCCGGAATCCTGCGTGCTTTCGGCAATTCCAGGAGTCCCTTTTATATCCTCATCGTATGCTGCGTGGTCAATATCGCCGGCGATCTGCTGCTGGTGGGCGGCCTGCACACAGGCGTGGCCGGCGCTGCGGCAGCCACCGTATTCGCCCAGCTGGTGAGCGTCATCATGTCCCTGTACTCCCTGAAACGGACCAGCCCCGAATATACCCTTCACTTCAGGGGGGTAACCTGGAGAAGCGTCCGGCAGATGCTTGTCACCGGCTTTCCTCTGGCGCTGCAGAGCATCCTGTTCCCGGTGGCAAACTCCATCATTCACGCCGCAATCAACAGAATGGGAACCGATATCATCGCAGCATGGGCTGTGTGCGGCAAGCTGGATATGCTGATCTGGCTGGTCGCCGACTCTATGTCGCCGGCGCTGTCCACCTATGTCTCCCAGAATCTGGGCGCCCGGAAAACCGACCGTGTCGTCCGCGGCTCCCTGACAGGTGCGGCATTTTCCACAGGCATCGTAGCAATCATCTGCATATTCCTGTATCTGATTCCGGGGCCGCTGGGCAATCTGTTCGTGGTCAGGGCAGACCAGGCGGTTCTGTCGCCGCTGATCATTCATTTTATGCGCATGATGGCGCCTTTCTACGCATTCTATGCAATAGCAGAAGCCTTTTCCGGCGCGTGCTGCGGCACCGGAGACACCGTGCGGCCCATGATCGTCACCCTGCTGTGTACCTGCGGCCTGCGGGTAGCCTCCATCTTCCTGATTTTGCCGCGGTTCAACACCATGGACTGCATCGTCTGGATCTATGTCGCCTCATGGATCGTCACCGGCGTGACATTTTCCTGCATGTTCGCATACAAAGCGCGGAAAATCAAAAGGAGCGTCGAACTGGGTGGTTCTCTTTGACGTATCCGGGATGAATGTCATAGCCGGTTTTGAACCGAAACAGGCACAGGGCATGATTCTGCCGGGATCAGGACTCGTACAGGAAGGAGATATGAGAATATATCGCCGCAAAATCGATCCTGCACGCCCCGTCCCAGATGCCGACCGGCACGCTGTCATCGAAGGTATAGACAGCCGGCACCTCCTCATGCTCCAGGTCATAGACGATCACTCGCTTCCTATCCGGATCAATCATCCAATACTCACGGACCCCGGCGCGGCCGTACTTATACAGCTTCGTCTGCATGTCCTTTTTGCGCGTCGAGGGTGAAAGAATCTCCGCCAGAAAATCAGGGGCACCGAATATCCGGCCGTTCTGCAGAAGATCTCTGTTACAGATAATGAGGACATCCGGCTG
>CAMODP010000262.1 GCA_946611445.1 uncultured Eubacterium sp. | reverse complement strand
GTTTGAGAACTTTGCATTTGACGAAGCAGTAAATGAACCGGCGGCGGCGCTGGACCTTCCAGGCAAAGCTCAGATCCGCGCTTTTCTCGGGGAGCTCAGGGCGGAAGGAAAGCTTGTGATTTTTGCGACCCACGAAGAAGCGGACTTCCCCCTCTGCACATCGCTGCTCGTATTTCAAAACGGATGTGTCCGGAAGGAATCGCCCGCGGACACGGACAGGAAGGGATTCTATGACCATATCATTTCTGAGCTTTGAATGCCGGCGGGCTTTCGGATATTTCCGCCGGGCCATCCGGCTTTTTCTTCTCTTTGCCCTGATCAGCGCGGGCCTGTGTTTTCTTGCCGCCTCCTCCGGACCGGATAACACGGAATCCGTATCGCCTTTCCCCGTGGTGATCTCCATCCCTGCCGACGCCGGACTTCACTATAATCTCGCTTTTGGCATGGTCACCGGAATGGAAAGCTTCAAAAGCATGTGCCGGGTCTCGCGCGTAAACAGTGAAGAGGAAGCTTTAAGCCAGCTGGACAGCGGGGCTGCGAAGGCTGCGGTGATCATTCCGGAGGGGCTGATCCACAGCGTCCTATACGGCGGCAATATCCCCGCCAGGATCCTTTATCCCGCAGCGCCTTCCGTCGAGACGGTGCTTTTTCGGAATCTGGTGGATTCCCTTTCACGCATGCTCGGAAATGCCCAGGCCGGAGTTTATGCGCTCTACGATCTGTATTCGGAAGAAAATGCCTCCGAAGCCGTGCAGACCCGCGGCAACAGCGAGCTGAACAGCCGCTATATCGACATGGTCCTCACCCGCGAGAAATATTTCTCCCTCCGGACAGCGGATGAAACGCAGCTGGATTCGCCGCTCTGGACACCGTTTGCCGCATCCGGATTTGTACTCTTCCTGCTCCTGTCCGGAGTGTGTTTCTGCGACTATTACCGTTCGGCACCCGCTGCCGCAAAGAATGCCCTGAGAAGGCGCGGTATCGGCGCATTAGCGGAAAGTCTCTGCACCATCCTCGGGGCCGTCCTGGTTACACTGCTCTTTATCCTGCCGTTTTTCCTGGCATTCCTCGCGGTGAACGGGATACTCGGACTCTTCCCCGCCATGACGCCCGCAATCTTCCTGCCCATGCTGGTCTGCGTACTGTTTTCCTGCTCTGTTCAGTATCTGATAGCCGCGCATGCCCGCAGCCGGGAAGCCGCCATGCTCCTGATCATTATCATCAGCTTTCTGCTCACCGCAGCGGCAGGCGGTTTTCTGCCCCTGTCCTTCCTGCCCTCCTGGGTAAGACTGACAGCCCGCTTCAACCCGGTCTGGTTCATGATCCGTCTCATTCGAAACAGTCTGAACAATACCGCGGATATCGCGGCGGCAGCCGTCGGCCTCCTTTTCTTTGCGCTGGTACCTGTTTTCTGTGCGGCCGCGGATCATATAAAACGCCGCCATGGCGCAGCCAGGAATGAATCCCGGCTGACCGCCGCGGAAACCGTTTTGCCGGAGGCGCCTGCCTTTGGGAACCGGAAGACCGTTGAAAAGCGTGTTTTCAGTCAGGAGCAAACGGATATGCCAAACGCCGTCCGGCCGGAAAACCGCCGGGTTTCCCGCAGCCGCCTGTCCGGATGGTTCTGCTTTCTGGCAAAAAGGCTTGCGGTCCGTCCGTTTTTTCTCATTCTGGTTCTGATTCTTCCCCTGTACGGTTTGTCAACGGCAGTGTTCCAGCCGGAAACGCGGACCATTCCCACTGCCGTCTGGTGTGAGAACCCGGATCCCTTTACCGAAGAGGTCATCCGCCGTCTGCTGGATACGCCCGATGGGCGGCTGTACAGCTTTGCGCGTACAGCATCCCTTGAGGATGCCGAACGCGGCGTGCTCGACGGACAATATGAGTGCGCCTTTGTCCTGCCGGATCACCTTTCGGAACTTCTCGGGGAGAACAGCGATACCGTGGAGATAATCGTCTCCTCCGCCACCACACTCTCCTCCCTGATCCGTGAGGAGGTCTTCGGCGTTATGTTCGAGGCCTACGCGCCGCAGGTTCTTGCTTCCTATATTCGGGAAGCCCAGGATACGGATATGGATCCGGACAGCCTTGAAGACCGCTGTTTCGCTGCCTGGAGCGCCTGGGCAGGCAGCGGGGAAACTTTCCATGCCGAATATGAAGCCGTGGATCCGGACTTCTTCTCCAACAGGGCCCTCTTCCACATACCTTTAAAAGGCCTGGCAGCCCTGCTCATCTTCACCGCTGCCATGGCGGGCATGGCGCAGTTTCGGCATGACCGCAGCGCCGGACGCCTTCTGCTGAGAGACGAAGCAGCGGCCTGCCTCCCGGCCCTCTACTGCCTGCTGCTGACCGCGGCGGTCTGTATATCCGCCCTGCCCGGCATTGCGCTGTCCGGTGAAGGCAGCGGTTTTTTCCGGGAAATCCTTCATCTGATCCTTTATGCCTTTATGCTGACAGTCTTTGTCTGCATCCTGAACCGGATCATTCGCTCAGATCTGACCTTTGACCTTCTGATCCCCGCGATACTCCTGTTCTCGCTCTGCTATGCGCCCGTATTTACCGACCTGTCAGGTTACCTGCCGTTTTACCGTTATCTGACGTTTCTCTC
>CAMODP010000261.1 GCA_946611445.1 uncultured Eubacterium sp. | reverse complement strand
GTCAGCAATGAAATTACAGGTGATGAGGCGGTTATCCTGTGGCGGAGCGGCATTCTGCTGCTGATGGAGACCAGAGACTGACGGCCTTGTTTTGGAAAGAAGTATCAATACAGCAATACCGATGCAGGAGGATAAGGTATGACAGGTGCGGAGGCAATGGTAAAATGCCTGGAGGCGGAAGGCATCACAAAGATATTCGGCTACCCGGGCGTGGCGATCGCCCCCTTCTATGAGGGGCTGTACGGCTCCTCGATTGAACACATTCTGGTCAGACAGGAACAGAACGCAGGACACGCGGCCAGCGGATACGCGCGCGTATCCCGGAAGACGGCGGTATGTGTCGTCACGTCCGGCCCCGGCGCGCTGAACCTGATCACGGCACTGGCTACCGCCTATGCGGACAGCATTCCGATTGTGGCGATTTCCGGACAGGTTTCTTCTGAGCTTCTGGGCCGCGATGTGTTCCAGGAGGCTGATATGCGCGGCGCCACGGAGTCGTTTGTCAAACACAGCTACCTCGTCAAAAATGTCAATGACATACCGCGTGTGTTCAAAGAGGCTTTCTATATCGCCTCCACCGGCAGAAAGGGGCCGGTGCTGATCGATGTGCCGATTGATGTGCAGCAGAGGGAGATGAGCAAACCCTTCGCATATCCCGACAGCATCAATATGCGCGGGTACAAGCCCAGCACAAAGGCAAATCCGCAGCAGATGGCAAAGGTGATCAGCGCCATCAACCACGCGAAGCGCCCGCTGATCTGTGCGGGCGGCGGCGTCATCCTCGGCAATGCCGAAGAGAGCCTCCGCGGCTTCTGCGAGAAGTTCCGCATCCCGCTGGTCTGCACAATGATGGGTATGGGCGTACTGCCGAAGAAGCATCCGCTCTATTTCGGCATGCTCGGCAACAACGGCAAGCCTTACGCGAACAAAGCCGTCGCCGGAAGCGACCTGCTGATTATTGTCGGCGCGAGGGTCGCGGACCGCGCCATTCCCCGGCCGGATCATCTGGAGCGTCAGCTCTCCATCATCCACATTGATATCGACACGGCGGAGATCGGCAAGAATCTGGGTCCGACACTGCCTCTGGTGGGTGATGCGAAGGGCATCTTTGAGCAGCTGCAGGAGGCGGATATTCATGTAGAAACCGACAGCTGGCTGCAGGAGCTGGAACAGATCAAGACCGGCACGGTTGATACCAGGACCTTCAGCGACAAGGGCGTCAATCCGAATCTGCTGGTGCAGACGCTGAGCGAGAAGATGGACGAGGATGCCATCTACGTCGCCGATGTGGGCCAGAACCAGCTCTGGTCTGCCGACAACTATGTGATGAAGAGCGGCAGGTTCATGACGACAGGCGGCATGGGAACCATGGGATATTCCATTCCCGCTGCCATCGGCGCCCGCATGGCCGCGCCCGACAGACAGGTTGTGGCAGTTTGCGGAGACGGGGCTTTCCAGATGTCAATGAATGAATTCGCCACCATGCGGGTCAACCACGTGATTGTGAAGACTCTGGTTGTCAGAAATCTCTATCTGGGTCTGGTGCGGGAATACCAGTATAATACCTACAATGAGCATTACGAGGGTGTGCAGCTTTACGAATATCCGATTCATGAAAAGCTGGCGGCCGCTTATGACATGCCGTATTTTTCCTGCAGCAGCAACGAAGATCTGGACAGGACACTGGATGAATTCCTTGCCTGCCCGGAGGCCTGCCTGATGGTCGTCGACGTGGACTTCGAAAACCGCGTAAAATAAAGAGAGGAGGACAGCAGCATGAAAGGTATTTTTTCGATTCTTGTGGAAAACCGTGACGGCGCCCTCTCTTCCATTGCCGGCCTGTTCGCGCGCAGGGGCTTCAATATTGATTCCCTGGCTGTCGGCGAGACAGAAAATCCGGAGATCTCCAGCATGACGATTGTTTCTACCGGTGATCAGCGGACCATAGACCAGATTGAAAAGCAGCTGAACAAAAAAATCAATATCATCAAGGTGCGCCGCCTGAGCGAGGTGCGCAGCATCACGCTGGAGATGATGCTGGTCAAGGTCAACTGTTCGCCCACGACCCGGGCCTCCATCATAGAGGTCTGCCAGGTGACCGGAGCGAAGATCATGAAGGTCGCCCCGAAGTACCTGATGCTCGAGTACCATGACGATCCCGAGGGGATCGAAGACTTTATCAGCCTGATCAAGCCATTCGGCATCCTGGAGATCCAGAAAACAGGCGCGATTGCCATGGAGAAAGGCTAAAAAAGACTTGTCACACAGCGGCAGACTGTGATATAGTATTGAGGCTGTTGAAAGAAGCACGTACAGCGATTCGCCGGACGGTGCCGCCTCCCGGCGGTTTCCTGCGAGATGAACTGTGCGGAAGAAAAACCAAAAAAGGAGAAAAAAGATGAGCGTTATTTCAATGAAGCAGCTGCTTGAAGCCGGTGTCCATTTCGGACATCTCACCAGAAGATGGAACCCCAAGATGGCTCCCTATATCTACACGGAGCGCAACGGTATCTACATCATCGACCTGCAGAAGTCTGTCGGCATGGTAGATGACGCCTACAAGGCAGTTTCCGACACCGTGGCAGACGGCGGCACCATCCTGTTCGTCGGCACCAAGAAGCAGGCACAGGACACCATCCGC
>CAMODP010000260.1 GCA_946611445.1 uncultured Eubacterium sp. | reverse complement strand
CCCATATCATAGAAGACGCCGTCGATCAGTTCCACCCGCTGGTCATCCGGGAGCGCATAATAGTCTTCTATTGTATGGGGCGCCGGCTTCTTCGCCGTCCCATACGGGGCTGCTGCTTCACGCAGGATCCCCGTCCCCGCACGCAATGCCGGATCCCGCAGAATCGGCGTTCCGGGCGGTATGGCAACACCCCGGACAGTCTTTACTCTTTCCGGATATCCCTGTCCTCCCAGCAGGGCCTCCAGCGCGTCAATCGTCTGTTTCCGCGGCGCCCTGGTCACTTTGCCGAACACCTTCTGAACGGTGCTCAGCGGTATGCCCGATGCCTTTGCGATCATCTCATTTGTCAGGCCAAGTTCGATCTTTCTGGCCTTCATCTCATCAATTGTCACAGCTGTATTCCCCCTTTTCACCTGCAAAGGCGGCAATTTGCTTATGTAGACATAATACTACAGCCTGTGCAATATATCAAGGGAAATATCCATATATTCCCATATATCAGTCCATTTATTCCATGTATATTCCATTTTATGTCCAACCAGGGGCAGGGTGCAGGCGACCTGCTGTGCCGCGTCATGAATTGCAGCAATATGTATGCATTCTGAAGATGAAATGCCCCTCATTCCCGCCCCCGCCTTGCAATCCCATGCAGAGATATATAAAAGGCGATGCCCTGAAAAAGTCCCGCCGCCGCCCAGGCAGATCCGTCCATAAAGAAGAGTCCTGTCTGACCCAGCAGAGGCGGCAGGAAGGTCGCGGCGCATACCCTGGCACCCATCTCTACACCGCCGGACAGCATCGGCGCCACCGTATTGCCGATGCCCTGCAGCGTATACCGGTACAGGTTCATCAGATACGCCGTCCACAGGCAGCAGGCCATGACGCGCACATAGCGGTATGCCACATCCAGCGCCGCCGCCGCGTCTGCCACGTCCTTCTCCAGAAACAGGCCGACGATCGGACGCCCGAAAAGCAGCATGACTGCCGTGATGATGCCGGCTGTGCCCAGCGCCAGCGCAATGCCCCTGCGCATGCCGGCCCGGACGCGGTCCAGACGGCCGGCACCGTAATTCTGGGCAACAAAGGTGGAGCAGGCAAAGCCCAGCGCAACAGCTGAACAGTCCATAAAGGTGTGCAGCTTGTTGGCTGCCGTACAGCCTGCCACGACGACATAGCCGAAGGTGTTGATGACCGACTGTGCGTAGATGCCGCCGAACGCTGTCACGCACTGGGACAGCGCCTGCGGAATACCCATCCTGCAGAGTTCCAGAATGCTCCCTCTGTCCGGCCGGAAATCCTCTTTTGTGATGTAAAACAGCCGGTTTTTCCGTATCACCGCAAAGCAGTACACAAAAGAAATCAGCTGCGCCAGCAGCGTTGCCGCCGCAGCGCCCGGGATGCCCCAGCCGAGCCGCGCGACAAACAGCAGATCCAGGACGATATTGGACAGGCCGGCGACAAACATGGCATACAGCGGTGTGCGTCCGTCGCCCACAGCCCGCAGCAAAGCACCTGCCATGTTGTAGGCCAGCACGATCATCGTACCGCCGTACATGATCGTCAGATACGTGCGCGCGCCGGCAAAAATAGCTTCTTCTGTGTGCAGCAGGCGCAGAAACAGACCGGCTGCGCTCGTGCAGGCAAGCGTCAGTACCGCCCCGAAAGCAGCGCAGACCAGCACACACATGCAGACCGTTTTCCGGAAGCTTTTCCGGTCACCGGAACCGAACTTCTGCGCCGCCACCGAAGAAAATCCCTGCGTCAGGGCCGTCACGCTCCACAGAATGAGCCAGTACAGCCAGTCACACGCTCCCAGCGAGGCAAACGCGCTGACGCCCACACTCCTGCCTACTATGACCGCGTCAGCGACCTGATACAGCTGCTGCCCCAGGTTTGTCAGAATCAGCGGTACGGCAAGCCGCAGAATCAGAGGCAGAGGCCTGCCCGTCGTCATGTCTGTGCTTCGTTCCATAATAAATACCGCCCCTTCTGAAAAACCCGTGGAAAAATCTGAAAAGAAGTATAGCAAAGAAACAGCTTCTGTGAAATAATGTTTTACAGACTTTTTTCCGGAGGAATGGCATGATGATACGAAATATACTGTTTGACATGGGAGAGGTGCTGATCCGGTACGATACAGACATCATTCTGGACAGATATCCGCTGACCGGGAACGACAGAGAACTTCTCAGCCGGGAAGTCTTCCAGAGCGTGGAGTGGTCAATGCTGGACCGGGGCAGCCTGGATGACGAAAAGATGTTAGCCAGAGTGTGCGGACGCCTCCCGGAAAGACTGCACGGCATCGCGCGCAGCCTGGTCCTGGAATGGGACAATCCGATCCTTCCCATGCCGGGCATGGAAGAGATAGTAAAGGCGCTCCATAAGGACGGCTTCCGGCTGTTCCTGCTGTCAAACGCCAGCGCGCGGCAGCACGCATACTGGCCGCGGATCCCCGGAGCCTCCTTCTTCGAAGACACCCTGATCAGCGCTGATGTACACCTGGTTAAACCGCAGCCCGAGATCTACGCGCTGGCCCTGCAGAAATTCGGGATACGCCCGGAGGAATCCGTCTTCATCGACGACAACACATTGAATATAGAAGCCGCACTGAACGCCGGCATGCAGGGAATCGTATTCCATAA
>CAMODP010000259.1 GCA_946611445.1 uncultured Eubacterium sp. | reverse complement strand
CAGTTCCGTCTGGACGGTATCCCGCCCGCAATGCGCGGTGTCCCGCAGATCGAGGTCACATTCGACATCGATGCCAACGGTATCGTGAATGTCTCCGCGAAGGATCTGGGAACAGGAAAAGAACAGCACATCACGATCACAGCCGGCTCCAACATGTCGGATGAAGAGATCGATAAGGCTGTCCGCGAGGCCGCGCAGTATGAGGCCGAGGACAAAGCCCGCAAGGAAGCGATCGATGCCCGCAACGAGGCGGACTCCATGGTCTTCCAGGTGGAAAAAGCCCTGAAAGAAGTCGGCGACAAGGTCGACGCCGGCGAGAAGAGCAATGTGGAAGCAGACCTGCAGGCACTGAAAGACCTGCTGGCAAAGACACCGGCCGACAGCACGATGACGGAGGCACAGCTGACAGATATCAAGGCGGCGAAAGAGAAACTGATGAATTCTTCGCAGGCTCTGTTCACCAAGATGTACGAGAACATGCAGCAGCAGAACGGTGCCGGCCCGAATATGGGCGGCCAGGCAGGCCCGGGCCCGAACATGGGCGGCGGCGCTGCACCGCACGGCGGAGATGACGATGTTGTTGATGCCGACTACAAAGAAGTGTAAAAAAGATACGGAATAGATATTGTAACTGCGCAGCTCTTCGGAGCTGTGCAGTTATGTCTGGATTGAAAGAACAGAAAACAGAAGGTGACGTATGGCAGAGAAGAAACGCGATTATTATGAAGTGCTCGGTGTTGAGCGCAGCGCCAGTGACGATGACCTGAAGAGGGCGTACCGCAAGCTGGCGAAAAAATATCATCCGGATATCAACCCCGGTGACAAAGAAGCCGAGGAAAAATTCAAGGAGGCCACAGAGGCATATGGCGTGCTCAGCGATCCGGACAAGCGCCGGCAGTACGATCAGTTCGGTCATGCTGCATTCGAAGGCGGAGCCGGAGGCGCCGGCGGATTTGATTTCAGCGGCATGGATTTCAGTGATATATTCGGCGGCATGGGCGGATTCGGCGATATTTTCGGCGATCTGTTCGGCGGCGGAGCATCACGCAGCAATAACGGGCCGCGGCGCGGTGCCAGTCTGCGTGCCATGATTCACCTGACGTTTGAGGAAGCTGTGTTCGGCTGTACAAAAGAGATCGAACTCACACTGAAGGATCCTTGCAAGACTTGCGGCGGAACGGGCGCCAAACCGGGTACATCGCCGGAAACCTGTCCGACCTGCCACGGCAGCGGGCAGATCCGTCAGACGCAGCAGTCTCTGTTTGGCATGATGCAGAATATCAGCACATGCCCGCAGTGCGGCGGCAGCGGTAAGATTATCCGCGAGAAGTGTCCGGACTGCTCCGGCAGCGGCTATACGGCGGCAAGAAAGAAAATACAGGTCGATGTACCGGCCGGAATCGATGACGGACAGAGCATCCGGATCCGTGACAAGGGAGAACCGGGCAAGAACGGCGGACCGCGCGGCGATCTGCTGGTGCAGGTATCCGTGGCGCAGCATCCGGTCTTCCAGCGTGAAGGCGTGAATATCTTTTCGTCGGCGCCGCTGACCTTTGCCCAGGCAGCGCTCGGCGGTGATATCCGCATCAGCACGGTGGACGGTGATGTGATCTATACGGTAAAACCCGGCACACAGACGGATACACGGATCCGCCTGCGCGGCAAGGGTGTGCCGTCCATCCACAATAAAAATGTGCGCGGCGACCAGTACGTGACGCTGATCGTGCAGACGCCGACACATCTGAGCAATGAGGCGAAGGAAGCACTGAAGGCTTTTGATGCCGCTTGCGGCAATGAACCGGGTGCCGGAGAGAAGAAAAAGAAGCGGCATGGATTCCGCAAGGCCTGACCCCGGGTACATGCGAAAATATCCGAAAACCTATTACTTTCCGGAGAGAACAACAGGAGTACAGACGATGAAGTGGAAGAAGTTTCGGCTTTCGACGACGGAAGCTGCCGAAGATATCGTGATTGCGACCCTTGCGGACTGCGGGATCGAAGGCGTGGAGATCGTGGACAAAGCTCCGCTGACAGAGGAAGAGAAACAGCAGATGTTTGTGGATATCCCGCCGCAGGCGCAGGAGGATGACGGCACGGCACAGTTGTTTTTCTATCTGGACCCGGAGACGGACTGGGAGCCGGTTCTGGCAAATGTGCGTGAAGAACTGGAATCTCTCCGGGACTTTATGGATATCGGCAGCGGTGCAATCGATATTTCCGAGACCGAGGATGTGGACTGGATCAACAACTGGAAGCAGTATTTTAAGCAGTTTACAATCGATGGGGATATTCTTGTTGTTCCTTCCTGGGAGAAAATTCGTGAAGAAGACCGCGATAAGATGGTCCTGCATATCGATCCGGGCACAGCGTTCGGAACAGGTATGCACGAGACCACACAGTTGTGTATCCGCCAGCTGAAAAAGCATGTGACACCGGGATGCGAGATCCTGGATGTCGGAACGGGCAGCGGTATTTTGTCTATTATTGCCTGTAAACTCGGTGCCGGTCATGCTGTAGGGACAGATCTGGATCCCTGTGCGGTTCCTGCCGTGATGGAAAACTGTGACTCAAACGGCCTTTCCGGAAAACAGATCTTTTCTCAGAATGAAGAAAATGCCGCTGAGGAAAGCGGCAAAGAAGGCGTCAGAACGCAGATGGAACT
>CAMODP010000258.1 GCA_946611445.1 uncultured Eubacterium sp. | reverse complement strand
TTACGGTCAAAAAGGTGGATGCCGAAAAGGCAGCCGGAGCGGCCGGCAGATATCTGGATCAGGCAAAGTTCTCACTCTATGACAGCAGTGGACACATCCTTTCCGGAGTTTCGTCCATACAGATCACAGACCTGGAGACCGGCGCGGTCATCACGCCGGACCAGGAGAACAAATTCACGGTCCCGGTCACCGGCATCAGGATCTCCGGACTTCCGGACGGCTCCTATCAGCTGGTGGAGCGGGAGGCTCCGGACGGATATATCATCACGGAGAATGTCACGACCTTTACCGTGTCGCAGGGCACTGTGACACAGTGGAGCCTGACCGGCACAGCCGGACCGGCCTTCGAGATCCCCAACACACCCGGCGCTGAGCTGCCCCATACAGGCGGCCCGGGCACACGCCTCTACCTCCTGCTCGGCGGCGCGCTGATCGCGATTGCGGGCGCACTGCTGTCCCGGAGACACTACATGTCATGACAGAGATCTGCGGCGGCGTGCCGCGCTGTGCAGGACTGCTGTAAAGACCGGGCCTGTGCACAGGCCGGATCAGACATGTTTCAGTTGCAGATAGCCAGCTTTACGGTCACAGCCTTTGATGGCTGTGCATGGTAAAGCTGGTTTTCCTGCTTTATGGAGCAATTGCGGTGCAGGGCTCAATTGTCTTCTCCATCCTGCAGGGAATATGTTACAATGAGTCAAATCAGAGACGGAAAGCGCTAAGAGCAACGATCTCATACGCTGGATCGGGTGATGTCGATCATCCTGTTGATACATTTTTTTCCAGGAAGGGGAAGAGTTCCTGACGATTTCATGAGGGAGGATCAGGTTATGAAGCATATAACACGTATCGCGGCAGCTGCCCTGGCGGCAGCCATGTTGTGTACGGCGGTTCCCATGTCTGTCCGTGCAGATACCCACCGGGAATTTGAGTACGACGTGGAGACGATGTGGACGAATGATGATGTGAAGGAGATGCTGGACTATGCGACATTCTGGGTCGGCAAGATCTCCTATGCGTCGAGTCAGAACAACACGGATCCCAACAACCACCGCCGCGAAGAGCTCCACGAGGGCGGGGAGACGGACTGCAGCTGGTTCGTCTACCATGTTCTTTTCCGGTATGGACTGCTGGAGCATTTCGTCCATTCCTATGAATGGGGAAATGCCCCCGACACCTATCCGGGCGGGCGCAACATCGGAAACGATATCAGCAATGCGGTCCCTGGCGATATACTTGCCACAGGCACGGGGACAAAGCCCCAGAACAGCCATGTCCTGATCTACCTGGGCGGCGACCAGGTCGTGGAGTGCGCGTCCGGCAAGGGAGGCGTAGTGATCTCCCATGTCCCGCACCATATCCGGGAGATCATACACTTTGACTGCATTCCCACGCACGAGGTCAACAAGGGCGTCGATACGGAGTGATATGGTGACAGCGATCTGACACGTTTGTATGGAGGTTATTGCCACGGAATGAATGCGTTTGAAGAACAAAACATGCATGCACCGGAAGAGGATTCTCAGGTTTTGTCTTCGCCTGACAGTGATTCGGAAGAAACTTCCACTGATATCCCTGCAGTAGAGAACGAATCGGAAGGGGCGTCTCCCGAATCTATCACGTCAGAGGAAAACCGGCCTGAAAAGACAACCTCTGTTCCGCCCGTGCCCGGCAAAGGCAGAAGCCGCAAAAAAATCGCCGCTGTGATCCTGGCACTTATCCTGGCAGGCGCGGCCGCCGTCTTTTTCGGATACAGCGGCTGGGTGCAGTTTCCCTGGATGGAAAACAGGGTTTTCTGGAACCACGGGAGACTCCTGAAGGAGGGCTGGATCCGGATGCCCGACGGTGCCTACTGCTATTTCGGCGCAGACGGAGATATGGTCACCGGCCTGCAGCAGATCGGCGGAGACCGCTACTATTTTGACCCCGATTCGGGGGAAATGAAAACCGGATGGATGACGGTTTCCGCAGCTGCCGCAGAGGGGGCCGTGACGGCGGCACCGGCGGAGGAGCCTGCGGGGACGACTGCGGAGGAAGCTGCCGTGTCCGGAACTGCGGAGGCGCCCGCTGCGGCGGGATCCACCGCTGATCTTTCCGGGAGGACGGAAGGAAATGCTTCGGAGACTGCCGCTGTATCGCAGACCGCCTCGCCGCAGGAGGATGCGGCGCGCATGTATTTCCGCAGCCCCTCCGGTAAAGCCGCGGTCGGCTGGGAGGAGATCAACGGGGATGTCTACGGATTTTCAGACCAGGGGATCCTGCAGACCGGCTGGATCGAGAGGGACGGTCAGCGCTATTATCTCGATGAACTGGGCCGCCGGCAGACCGGCTGGCAGACGATTGACGAGGAGACTTATTACCTGGGCAAAGACGGCGCCATGCAGACCGGCTGGGTCCAGGCTGACCGCAAGACCTATCTTCTGGACGAAGAGGGCCATAAGATGACGGGCCGTCAGACCGTGGGCGGCAAAAAGTACCGTCTGAACGCGGACGGCGTGCTGCTGACCGGCTGGATCGAAGAGAAGGGAAAGAAATACTATTACGGACCGGACGGCGCCATGCAGACCGGCTTTGTCACGATTGGCGGTGAGCGGTATTATCTGTCCGAAGACGGCACTGTGGAGCCGGGCTGGCACTGGGAGAATGACAGCCGCTTTTATGTCTGCAGCGACG
>CAMODP010000257.1 GCA_946611445.1 uncultured Eubacterium sp. | reverse complement strand
GGCATTTCCGGTGGTGTCTGCCCGTCTCCTCCGGGGCCGCCCTGGCCGTCCGGTGCCTCGCCGGCTGGCATTTCCGGCGGTGTCTGACCGTCCCCTCCGGGTCCGCCCTGGCCGTCCGGGGCCTCTCCATCCGGCTTTTCCGGCGGAGTCTGGCTGTCCGTATTCTGCTCTGCAGCGGTTTCTGTCTGTGTATCGGAAGCGATGACTGCGGTTCCTGCAGCCTGGGTAAATGCCATTGTAAGTCCCAGCATGATCGCGATATATTTTTTCTTCATTGTCTCTGCCTGCTGTCCTTTCCCCGCCTGCCGGCGGATGCCTGTGATCGGGTCGTTGAAGAAACTATACCTGCGGAATTTGTTCATTCTGTGTTTAAGTTCGTAAAAAGTTGTGAACTGCCGGCCTGCAATATGCTAGAATAAGGAGCGGAGGCCGGAACCGGTTCTGCCTGGTCTGCCCTGTCTGCAGCCTCTTTTCTGAACCGCCTTCAAAGAACGGGTCCTGCATACCGTGCGAAATCCCGGGATCTGGTCTGTGGCGCTGACAACCCCTGACAGTTTGAGGTATAAATCGCTATGACACCTGAGAAAAAAACTGCTCCCCGCAATTACGGGATCGATCTTCTGCGCATCCTGGCTGCTTTCTATGTGGTCATCCTTCACTCCCTCGGACATGGAGGCGCCATGAAAGCCGCTGCGCGCGGATCGCATCAATACATGGTCATCGGATTTCTGGAAATATGGGCCTACTGCGCCGTCGATCTTTTCGCTCTCATCAGCGGCTATGTCGGATATTCCCCGAAAGAGAAGAAACTGCACCTGTCCCGCTATTTTGATCTGTGGCTGGAAGTCGTGTTCTACTGCATCATTCCCTCTTTGATCATCCTGGTTGCTGTTCCGGGAACCATCACAGGGCGGGATGTCTTAAAGGGCCTGTTCCCGGTCACCACCGGACGCTACTGGTACTTTTCCTCCTACACGGGCCTCTTTCTTCTCATACCGGTCCTGAACGCAGCATTGCGTACCCTGGATACCCGGTATCTGAAGATCTACATCGCTACCGTCCTGATCGCCTTCTCCCTGTATGCTTCGCCGATGGAGCGCTTTGCTCTGGGCAACGGCTACAGCATGGTCTGGCTTGTGCTCCTGTACCTGTGCGGCGGAGCGCTGCGTAAGATCCAGGAGGAGACGCCGCGTCGGAAATATACAGCCCCAGTCTGCATTGGTCTGATCCTCGGTCTGGCCCTGTTCGCCTGGACCTGGCTGATCAACCGCTGGCACTTCACCTTCTTCGACACCGAGGTGGGCAGGACGACCATGATGTCCTACACCGCCTTCTCCGTGAGCGCCGCGGCCATCCTGCACCTGGTCCTCTTTTCCAGGCTGCGCATCCCGAGGAAGATCGGCCGCTTCCTTCCGCTCATCTCGACCGGTGCTTTCGCGGTCTATCTGATCAACACCCAGCCGGCCATCTGGGCCCTGTCCGACGGCCAGTTCTCCCACCTGGGAACCGCAGGAAGCATCACTATCCTGATCCAGGTGGTCGGCTATGCCCTCCTCTTTGTAATTGTTGGATCTATCATAGACCTTGGCCGCAGACTGCTCTTCAACGTGTTACATATCCCGCAGTTCACAAAATGGCTGGAGATGCTGCTGCGGCGCCTGCTGGCTCACAGCCCCCGTAAGGATTCGTAAAGGAGACGGTTCTCTGTCTCCTTTCGCCGAAAAGTGTCCCGACGTTTTCCGGCGAAAGCCCCAAAGAGCTTTCTTTTCACGCCGTGTTCAGCAGAAGTTTCTCTCAGAAAGGATGCAACATACTATGACTGTCTATAAGCCTGCTGCAGCCGCAGCATTCTCCCGTATGCAGGAGATGTTTCCAGGTCAGACCATTAAGGCTCTGCTCCTGGATTATACCGGCACTATGGTAAAGGAAGAAGAACCCTATACCATGGAACTTTTGAAATACTTCCTCACCCACAGCGCCCTGAAAGAGCCCAAAATCGCTCTGCAGACTGTATGGGGACTGATCAAGAAACTGGAGCACGACTACCACGCAGACACCTTCCTTCTCAAGGATGAGATGGTGGACCGTATCCTGGACATCTGCGTCAGGGAACACGGCCTGGAAGGGGATCTGAACCATATGCACGACCTTTGGAGAAACTCCTGGATCCATGCACCCTTGTACGAGGATGTGAAGCCCTTCTTCGCGGCCTGCCCGCTCCCCATCTATATCATCACGAATGATGACCTGCAGTACATCCATGAATCCCTGCAGGAAAAGCAGCTGACACCCGCCGGCATCATCTCCGCCGAAATGGTTCGCGCCTGCAAGCCGCACCGGGAGATCTTCGACAAAGCGCTGGAAGTCGCGGGCGTAACCGCTGCAGAAGCTGTCATGATCGGAGATTCCATGACTTCCGATATCCGCCCTGCATCGGAGCTAGGCATCCACCCGATCCTCCTGGACCGTAAGGGACTGCAGAAGGACCTTGCCGTCCCGGTGATCCGCTCCCTGACAGAGTTGATTTCCCAGGTGACACGGGGACGGTTCTCGATGACACAGTGACACGGGGACGGTTCTCGATGACACGGAGGCGATTCGTTGTCTCCATCCACCATTCTTGGAGAAAAGAGACAGGGAACTGTCCCCTGTCTCCTCTCTGCTTGCTCCATCGAGGGAG
>CAMODP010000256.1 GCA_946611445.1 uncultured Eubacterium sp. | reverse complement strand
CATATTGTCCCTCATCATGTGCTCAACGACAGGATGCCTGCGCTCACGGATGTCAATGCGTCCCTTTGTGTTCAGCTTCGGACGTACATAGCGGTTTCTCCCGGCTACCCAGGAAAAAGAACAGAACACATCCAGGGCCGCGACGGCACGCGCGGTTTTCTGCACGCGTCCGATATTGTCGGCTATCTGGTCACGGATGCCGCTGAAAATGTCATACTCCAGCGTGCTCAGGCGGTCTTCCGCCCCGACGATCGCTTCTTCTATCTCCTTGAGCCGGTCTGTCGTATACCGCTCACAGTTCGCCAGCGTCTGTCTGCGGGTATAGGTTTCCGGCACCTGGTCCCGGAAGGAATTTGTAACTTCAATGCAGTATCCGAAAATCTTATTAAAACGGATACGCAGTGTGCGGATGCCTGTCTTTTCGCGCTCCTCCGCCTCCAGGTCGCTCAGCCACTGCCGGCCGTTTTTCTGCGCTTCACGGTAGTGGTCAACCATTTCGGAATAGCCGTCACGGATGATGCCGCCTTCCTTCATGGCCATCGGCGGATCCTCAACGATCGAGTCCCGGATCAGCGCATACAGGTCCTCCAGCGGATCAAGGTCCGCCTGCAGGGTGCGCAGAAGCTCTCCGGCAAAGCCGTTTAACAGATCCCGTATAAAAGGCAGCATTTCCAGAGAGGTGCGGAACGCCACCAGGTCGCGGGGATTCGCGGTCCTGCAGGCGATGCGGCTGGACAGCCGCTCCAGGTCATAGACAGGCTGCAGGTATTCCCTGATCTCATCGCGGATCATGGGCATCCCCGTCAGCTCGTCGACAGCCGTCAGCCGTTTTTCTATAGCCTCCTGCTCAATCAGAGGCTGCTCCAGAAAGCTGCGCAGCATGCGGGCTCCCATGGCAGTCTTTGTGCGGTCCAGAACGCCGAGGAGAGAGCCTTTTTTCTGCTTCTCCCGCAGGGTCTCCGTCAGCTCCAGGTTGCGTCTCGTGGAAGAATCCAGAAGCATGAAATGATCGGAATAATACGGCGTGATGGAGACCATCTGCTGCATATTGCTTTTCTGGGTCTCATACAGGTACTGGAACAGGGCGCCCGCCGCGATCGTGCCGCAGTCAAAATCCGCGATGCCTAACCCCTTCAGCTGTGACGTGTGAAAATGCTTTTTCAGGATATTGTGGCAGGAAATGTCATCAAAATAATGATCTTCCAGCGCGGAAACCGAGACCCGCAGCCTGTCCTTCAGATCATCCAGATTCAGGCCGGATACCAGAAGGGCCTGGTTGCAGATGATCTCAGCCGGCATGAATTTGGTGATCTCATCTGACAGCTTCTGCAGGCTGTCCGTCTCTGACAGGAGACACTGCCCGGTCGTAATATCCGCGACAGAGATGCCGTAGTGATCCGACAGGCAGACGATGGCCATCAGATAATTATTCTTTGTCTCATCCAGATCCTCGCCGCTCAGGACGGTTCCCGGGGTGACCACGCGGACGACCTCCCGTCTGACCATTCCCTTGGCCTGCTTCGGGTCTTCTACCTGCTCGCAGATAGCCACGCGGTGTCCTTTTTCTATGAGCTTTGCGATATATGTATCAGCTGCGTGAAAAGGAATGCCGCACATCGGCGCGCGCTCTTCCAGTCCGCAGTCTTTACCGGTGAGCGTCAGCTCCAGCTCCTGTGAGACGGTTTTCGCGTCATCGAAAAACATCTCATAGAAATCGCCCAGGCGGTAAAACAGGATGCAGTCCTTATACTCTTCCTTTGTGGCAAGATAGTGCTGCATCATGGGGGTCAGTGCCATATAGTGTCCTCACTTCTCTGGTTCATGGTTTCATGACAGGTGTGCCGAGATAATAAAAGCCTTTGCAGGAATCCAGCCGCACCGGGATGATCTGTCCGATCAGGGATGCGTCTCCCGGGAAATGCACGACGGTGTTGTTGTCCAGCCGGCCCGAGATCAGAGAGGGATCCTGCCTGTTGACAGACTCGGCGAGGACATCCATCGTGCGTCCCTCAAAGCGGGAGGTCTGCTCTCTTCCGATCCGCTGGACCAGGTCAAGGAGACGGTCAAACCGATCCTTCACGACTTCGTCAGGCACCTGGTTTTCCATGGCAGCCGCCGGCGTGCCGGTCCGTTTTGAATATATAAATGTAAAGGCGCTGTCATAACGCACGCGGGAAACGACATCCATCGTCTCCAGGAAATCCTCTTCCGTTTCCCCCGGAAAACCGACAATAATATCCGTTGTCAGCGAGATGTCCGGGATGGCTTTCCGAATGCGTTCCGTCAGAGCCAGATAGGATTCCTTTGTATAGCGGCGGTTCATCTTCTGCAGAATGGCCGTGCTGCCGGACTGCAGCGGCAGATGAATGTGCCGGCAGATCTTCGGATTGGCGGCCATCACGGCAATCAGCTCATCCGAAAGGTCCTTCGGGTGCGAAGTCATGAACCGGATCCTGTCCAGTCCCTCAACGGCTGCCACCTGCTCCAGCAGCTGCGGGAAGCGCACGTCTCCGGCGCCGCGGTATGAATTGACATTCTGCCCGAGCAGCATGACCTCCCGCACACCGTCCTGCACGAGCGTTCTGATTTCACACAGGATCTCCTCCGGGTCACGGCTTTTTTCCCGCCCCCTGACATAGGGAACGATGCAGTAGCTGCAGAAATTGTTGCAGCCAAACATAATATTGACGCCGGATTTGAAAAAGTATTTCCGGTTGACG
>CAMODP010000255.1 GCA_946611445.1 uncultured Eubacterium sp. | reverse complement strand
AGCTGTGTTTTGAAAAGGTCACGCTCTTTCAGAGAAATCCGCAGCCCGCGCCAGCCCAGAGCCGGATTCTTCTCATCCGGAAGCGGCAGCCATGCCGGTCTTTTGTCCGACCCGAGATCCATCGTCCGGATGACGGTTTCCCTCTCTCCCATTGCTTCCGCGACGCTTCGATAAGCCGCAAACTGCTCTTCCTCGGAAGGCGCGCTGTCACAGCCCAGAAACAGAAATTCAGAGCGCAGCAGCCCCACGCCCTCTGCCCCGGATGCAAGCAGCGCTTCGATATCCTCCGGTCCCGCAATGTTTGCAAAAACTTTCGTACGTCTGCTGCCGCAGCCGGCCGCAGATTCTTCCCGGCGCTTCCTGTTTTCTTCCATCCGCAGCAGTGCCT
Source organism: uncultured Eubacterium sp. (assembly GCA_946611445.1). GTDB lineage: Bacteria > Bacillota > Clostridia > Lachnospirales > Lachnospiraceae > Bilifractor. The sequence continues at coordinate 2,377 of CAMODP010000255.1, read as the reverse complement.
GCCGGTACAGATCCTCTTCCGGATCCAGAATCAGCTTCGCACCGTCGATGATCAGCCTGCTGCAGGAACGGGCAGCTTCGGCCGCTTCCGGCGAACCGTAAATATACGGGATTCCAAGGTTGCCGGCCATTACGGACACATGCGATGCGGGGGTGCCCCTGACGGTTATGATCCCGAGAAGCAATGACGCGTCAAATCCGGAAAGCTGCAGGGGGCTGAGTTCTTCAGCCACAACGATGGACGGTACCGTCAGCGTTCTGTTTTCATCTCCTCTGAGAAGGCCCATCAGCCGCTGCGTGATTCCCTGTACATCATCGATTCTGCCGCGGATATAGCTGCTCTCGCTGGCAGCGAACGCCTCGGTCAGGTCATGCCCGGTCTGCCGGACTGCGGAGAGAGCATCCTGTCCCCCTGCACTGATCAGATTCCGGATGACACCGGCATATTCGATGTCTTCCAGCAGCATCTGCTCCGCCTCAAAGATCGCCGCGTTATTGCCGTCTGCCTTTCGGGCAGCGTCTGCAAGCTCCTGTTTCAATACAAGGACAGCTTCATCAAACCGGCGCAGCTCTGCTTCGGGATCTCCTGCGGCCGCGCGGGAGAAAGCCTCTTCCTCTGTTTCTGACATCCCGGATTGCGCTCTCTTCCCATTCGTTCCCCCGGCATCAAATACCGCACCGGCCGCAAAACCGAACTGGGCTGTTTTTAAAACATATTCCTTCATCCTGCTGCTCCAATCAGGATATGCCGGCCTCTACAGACTGCGGCGTATATATGCCTCCATATCCCGGACCGCCGCCTCTGCGTCCCTGCCTTTTGCTGTTACCAATAGTGTCTCGCCCGTTTTGGCGCCCAGATTCATCATTTCAATCACACTGCCGGCTGAAGCTCTTTTTCCGTGTACATAAACAGCCACCTCACAGTCATAGCTGTCGGCGATCTTTTTCAGATTTCCAGCCGGCCGCGCATGTATTCCCGCAGGATCTCTGATCGTATATTCGAATACCGAACCCGGTTCTTCCAGGAAAATCATATCCCCGCGGTGCACGCTGCGGTACTCTCCTGACAGCATGACCGGCTGCCCGGACAGGGACCTCTCCGGAGGCAGCGCCGGCTCTCCGGCAGGCTGCGCTTCCGCCGGCCCGTTCTCTGCGCTTTCAGCGTTCTCCGGTACCAGTTCCTGTCTGTTGATTGCCAGGCTGGTGATGAAGAAGCTGCATATATATGAAACGGCCAGTCCCGCCAGATAGATCAGCACGCTTGTGACAGCGCCGCGCGGACCGGCTGTCATCACAAACATGCCCAGAAGTCCCGACGGCCCCCAGGTCGTCGCTGCCACTTCGAAGGCCATAACCAGCGCGCCGCCAAAGCCTGCGCCCAGTCCGGCTGTTATGAACGGCTTCCCCAGCGGAAGCGTGACGCCGTAGATCAGGGGCTCGCCGATACCCAGAAAGCCCGCCGGCAGGGCACCGGAGATCACCTGGCATAGTCTCTGGTTTCCGACGCTTTTTGCCTTGCCCCACAGCGCAATGGCTGTGCCGACCTGCCCGGCGCCCGCCATAGCCAGTGCCGGATACAGCGTCACGTATCCGAGTTCCTGCAGCTGCACGGAATACAGGGCCACGAGCCCATGGTGCATGCCGGCAGCCACAAGGGGCAGAAACAGGGCCGTGGAAACGTAGCCCGCAATGATCCGCACAAGGACACTTTCGGACATGCACAGGCTGCCGAACACCCATACGATTCCACCGGACACAAATCCGAACAGCGGCATGATGACCAGAATGTAGGGTATGACGCAGACCAGGAGTGTTAACAGCGGCGTAAAAATGACATCGACACTCTCCGGCATCCATGAGCGGATCTTTTTTTCCGCCTTCGCCATCAGAAACACGCCGATGATAACGGCCAGGACGCCTCCCTTGCCGGCTCTTAAAACAGAGTCAAGCGGACTCTGTTCATTGTACAGCCCAAGGATCAGAGAAATCTGGTTGATCCCGTCCAGCGTTGTGATCATGCCCAGCATACCGCCGAGGATCGGTGTCGCGCCGAACCGCTCGGCTGCGCGGTATCCTGCCCACGCTGTCAGATACGACATGAAGGACAGGTTGACAACCGTCAGCAGCTGCCAGGCCATGTTCCAGACCGCCCTGTCGCTGTAGTCCGGCACAGCCTGCGCAATCAGTGACGCGAATCCGGCGCACAATCCCGCAGCGATGATGCCCGGAATCAGCGGGACGAAGATATCGCCGATCATCTTCAGGCCGGCCTTGACGCGGCTCCCTCTCTGGCGGCTGCGCATCTCCTCCTTATATGCTCTCCAGTCCGCTTTCTTCTGATTATCTTCACCGGTTTTGCCGGATCCGGGAGTTCCCGA
>CAMODP010000254.1 GCA_946611445.1 uncultured Eubacterium sp. | reverse complement strand
CCTGAAAATTAGACGCGCCGTTAAAGGCGCATATTCTGCCCGACAATCTGTATGTAGCCGACGCCACCATCCTTCCGAAATCCATGGGCAATCCGCCCATCCTCACCATCATGGCCCTCGCGAAAAAGATCACCACCCTCGTGGACTAGGGGACACAAAGATATCCGTTGTACAGCGAAAGTTTCTTATGGTATACTGTATCTGCCTTGCGAGAATCTCAATCTGCACCTGGGAGGAGCAACGATGCATATCAATAATCATTTTTTCCTCCGGGAAATGACGGGCGAAAAAAACTGTACGCGAATCCTGCGCTCCGGTGAATGCCGGTCAGAAGAACTGCCGATCCTTCACGAGCACCGGATGGATGTCTATATTAATGAAATCCACACGATGCGGCTGGTCTGTACGGGGGATCATCTGCCGGAACTTGTAGCAGGGCGGCTGCTCACCGAAGGCATCATACGAAATACCGACGAGATGGATTCCTTCTATATCTGTAAGGACGGGTACACCGCCAGAATCTTTCTGGCACAGGAACCCACAGTACCTGTCAGTGCGGAGTTCCCTGCTGCGGAGTCAGTACCGGCAACACCAGACGGCACTGAGTTCCCTGCTGCGGAGTCAGTACCGGCAGCTACAGATAACGCAGAGAGCATTGCTGAGGAGCCTACCTGCTGCACGGGGAACCGCATCCTCACCGGGAAATTTACCCGGTATGCGGATCTGTCGGCCTTGCCCTCCGCCCACTGGGAACCGGAGTGGATCTTTGCCCTGGCGGACCGCTTCCGGGATGGCATGCCGGTTTATGACAAAACATTTGCCACCCACAGCTGTTTTCTGGCCAGAGGAAAGAAGCTCCTTTTCGCCTGTGAGGACATCGGGCGGCACAATGCCCTGGACAAAGCGGTCGGCTATGCGCTGCTGCAGAAAATTCCCAGGGAAGAATGTATCTTGTACACCAGCGGGCGCATTCCCGTTGACATGGCGGAAAAAGCGATCCGTTCCGGCATTCCGGTGCTGGCCGGAAAAGCTTCCCCGACCGTGGAAGCCATCGAGCTGGCCCGCACATATAATCTGACACTGATCAGCGGAGCCCGGCCGGACCAGATGCGCCTCTGGCATGACGGATCGAAAACGCAATAAATATTGAAAATTTACGGAGGTTCTTATGACTCCTTTGTTATTATCCGAAGCCATCGAATTACTACTTTCATATATAGCACCCATTAAGGAGACGGAAATAGTGGATCTCTGGGATGCCGGTGATCGCATGCTGGCCGAGGATATTCGCGCCATGCACGATCAGCCCCCTTTCCCCCGCTCTCCGCTGGACGGCTACGCCCTGCGTGCCTGTGACATCACCGGCGCGAGCCGCGAGCACCCTGTCCGGCTCCGGGTCGTGGACGAAGTCTGTGCCGGCCACGTTTCACCGGAAACGGTTACACCGGGCACAGCGATCCGCATCATGACCGGAGCCCCCATTCCCGAAGGAGCTGACTGCGTCATCATGCAGGAGCAGACGGACTATGGGGAGGACACCGTCGAGATTTACGGCCAGGTCGCTCCCTGGCAGAATTACTGCCCCCAGGGCAGCGATTACCGGGAAGGAACCATTCTCCTGCCGAAGGGTATGATCCTCACCGATGCGGAAATCGGAATTCTGGCCGGTCTAGGGCTGGCTGAAATTCCCGTAATCCGAAAACCTCGGGTCGCCCTCATTCCCACCGGCGACGAGACTGTGGCCCCCGGCAAGCCGCTGGCTCCGGGCAAGATTTATGACTCGAATCTGTATACCGTAGGTGCCGCGCTGCGGGCTCACGGCGCGGAACTCTCCCGGAAGATTCATGTCCGGGATGACGCCGAGACAGTAGCGCAGCAGATCCGGGAAGCCGCAGGCAGCGCCGATCTTATCGTCACCACCGGCGGCGTCTCCGTCGGGAAAAAGGATATCCTGCACGATACCCTGAATCTCCTTCCTGCGGAGCAGCTGTTCTGGAAGATTGCTATCAAACCCGGGATGCCCACCCTGTGCGGACTCTACCAGGGCAAGCTTCTCATCTGCCTCTCCGGCAACCCCTACGGCGCCTACGCCAATACCCATCTGCTGATCCGCCCCCTCCTGGCACGCCTCGCCGGACGGGAAGATCTGGCACCGCGCCGGGTTACCGCCATCGCAGACAACAGCTTCCCCAAGAAAAGCAAGGTTGCCCGCTACGTCCGCGCTTATTACGAAAACGGACACGTGCGCATGACCGGCGGTTCCAATGAATCCGGCGTACTGAGCACCCTCCGTGGCTGCAACTGCCTGCTGGAAATCCCCGCCGGCAGCGAATCCCTGGAAGCCGGGACCCAGGTACAGGTTATTCTGCTGTAGCATTTGCATCAAGAACGCCTTGGTGTTCTTGCCGCGTGCAAGGTGCGAAGCACCTGCTATATAACCATCACCCAAATTACGGAATTCATATGACTAATGATATGAATAATGATATGCAAATAGATGAGCTGAAAACAGACGGCCTCATTCTGGCCGGAGGCAAAAACAGCCGCATGGGCGGCCAGTTTAAGGGAAATCTTATCATGCCCGAATCCTCTAATGGCCGATCACAGGGAAAGCAAGAAATGCAAATCGGGCACCTGGATGCAGTCCATGCCGCAGACGAAACCATCCTCACCCATCTGCTGAAAGAATTTTCCGTCTGCAGCGACACCTGGATCTCCTGCGGAAGCAGTTCTCTTCCCATCATCGAAAGCATCCTGCATCATCCGGGAGCGGAA
>CAMODP010000253.1 GCA_946611445.1 uncultured Eubacterium sp. | reverse complement strand
AGAAAATACCCGCGCGGGGCGCATCAAATTGCGCCTCCGTCGCGGGTATTTTTGCGATTGAGCATCGCTGCTGTTTACATTCTTTACTGCGCCCTGCGTTCCGGCCGCCCTCACCACCTGATGGCCAGCTCCTCCTCGGACGGTACGTTCTTCCCGCCCCTGGCGATGCTGAGTTTTCTCTTCTCCCAGATGTATTTCTGGAAGGCATCCGCATAAAGCTTTTTGACGGGAATTTCCCATTTTTTTGATTCGTCAGCCATCCACTGGGTCGCCAGGTATTCCTTCACGACCATCTTCATGCTTTCCTTATTGGTCTTGATGTGCCCGATCTCGTGGAGCAGCACGATCAGGTCCCACTCCGAAGGATCGGAAAACACCCCCATCGGGACCACGATCTCCCGGAGGGAGACATAGGAGTAGGCCCTCCTGTCCTTCCCGCAGTCCCCGCAGTGGATCCACATTTCATTGCAGTACTTGAGATAGATCCGGTTGTACTTCGTGATGCGCTCAGTTTTGGTCAGCGGCCGCGTTCTCCTGGCTGCCGGCCTCTTCTTTCCGGATACCGCTTGTTTCGTCTGCTGTACGCTCCCCAAACTTCCTCCTTTGTTTGATCAGCCCGGCTTACATCTGGTGTCTGACTACCGCGTACTCGTCGCCGTTCCGCCAGAACGGGCAGGTCCTGTCAGCGCGCTCTTCCATCAGTCTGGCCCAGTCGTCCTCGTCCATATCCGCCTCGCAGATATACTCATCATATTCCTCGTCATACACATAGTAGACGCAGGTCTCGCACTGGTTCATTCCTGCCCTCCTTCCGCGTACTCAACGCCCTTCTCCAGGTTCTTGTAGGTGGTCGCCAGGATCTGCCAGCTCATCCGGCGGATGCCCCGCACCGTCCGGTACAGATAGCCCGCGTTGCTGCCGAGGGTCCCGCTGTTCGGCGCGATCCCGACGCAGTGGATGTGGCTGTCCCCGGTCGTCCCGTAGATCTCGTGGATCATGCTCTGGGCGGCCAGCGCGCGGATCACCTCCTGATACAGGGCCGGATCGGCGTCGATGTCGATCGTAAAGCGGATCCCCTTCGGGAGCGCCGTCGGATCGATGACGGTCCTGTATCCCCGGATGATCCCGTCCTGCTCCATCCGCTCTATCCTGGTGCGCACCGAGACCCGGGAGACATTCACCCGCTTCCCGATCTCGGATAAGGAGATCCTGGCGTTGTCCCGCAGAATCTCAAGAATCTGATTGTCCGTCTGGTCTAATCCCTCTATTCTCAACTTTTCCCCCATTCCCCAAGCCCTACGGCTTATCTGCAATCCGATTGTACCAGAACCTGACCCGCCTTACAATCCGCCCGCTTTCGTTTCGTAACCTCCCCACTTCCGTTTCGTAAGTTAATCCCCCCTTTTCCTTCCGTTTTGCAAGCCCTGATGTATCCCCCTCCTTCCCGGCTTCTGCAAACATATGTTCTTTCCCCCAAAGATGACTTTAGCTGAGATCCCGCGCCGCCCTTTTCGGGCTCCGCCGGTCCCAGCTAAGTAAACCTTGCAGCAGTATTATCCTGTTTGCAGGATCGCTCCCGTGATCAGACCGGGAGTGCGAAGGATGTCGTGGCAAACATGATCATGACCGCCCCGAGCGTCAGGGCAAGCCCCCTCGCCGCCCTCCGGGCAAAGCTGATCACCTGCGCCCCCCTGCCGCGGCCGGACAGCCTGCCTTCCTGTACCCGGCCGCGGCCTCCCGGGCAGCCGGGCTTATCCCCCGCCTCCTCCAGGATCTCAATATATTCTCCGAAATCATCATATTCGATGTGCGCCTTCATGGTCTCCTCCCCTTATTTCCTGTGCTCCCCTTACTGGTTTCCCCGGTTTCCCGGTCTCTCTGCCGTTTCTCTGAAGATCTTCTCAGAAGTCGTACTCGTCAGGATCGAGCCCCGCTTCCTCAAGCGCCTCCCGGCGCTCCCTGGTGCTCAGGTACTCCATCTGCTCCGGATCGATGCCGGCCTTTGTCAGCACGTCCTCTTCGTCCTCTGCGTAAAATCCGGTCATGTCATCCCCTCCTTCCGGCGGCCGCGCGCGGCCCCGCTCAGTCTTCCATGTAATCGAGGTAATCCGCCTCGCTGGCAAACAGCAGATACCTTCCTTCCACGTAACCCATGTAGCCGTTTTCCGTGTTGTATCCCTTCATGATATCCGCCTCCTGTCTGCTTCGATCTGCTTCCTGTTTCCTGATGATCAAATGATAACAAAAGAGGTGTCGGAAAATCCCGACACCACAAAGATCATGGATGGCCATTGCTGATACGGATACAGGATGCTACACTTTACAGCAGAGAGATGAGCGGCGCACTGCGCGGGGAAGGAGAAGCGGCAGATGGAAAAAAGCGGAAGAATCGAGACAAAAGACGGGTTTACCCTGACCCTCGAAAAAGGGCAGCTGAAGGATGCCGCCGGCACCGGCAGGCAGCTTTTTCTCCCTGAAGGGATCGAACGCATCCGGACAGGCGCACTGTCGGAACTGAAGACCCTTGAGGAGGTCTTTCTTCCGGAAGGGCTTCGGGAGATCGGAAATTCCGCGTTCCGGCTGTGTGTCAATCTGAAAAAAGTGCATTTCTCCTCTACGGTGAAGACCCTCGGCGACTACTGCTTTACCGCCTGCAGGTCTCTGGATGATGTCATCCTGCCGCAGGGGATCGGGGTATTGCCGGAGTGCTGCTTCTGGGGCTGCACTTCGCTGAAAAACATCGATATTCCGGATTCGGTAAGGGAGATCAGAGAAA
>CAMODP010000252.1 GCA_946611445.1 uncultured Eubacterium sp. | reverse complement strand
GAAGGCGCGGAAGGCACAAGCACACAGACAGCAGAAGGGGTGACAGGTACAGTTACACCGGCAGCGGGAGCCGGTACAGAATCCGTCCCGCAGCCCGGCAGCTGCACAGTCCGGATCATTTATGAGGATCAGCCTGAGAGCGGAAAGCGCGCGTCAGACCCTATCGCCGGCGCGGAATTCACTTTTTACAGGGTTGCCGACATCGGAGATATCAATTCTCAGGGCAGGCAGCTGATCAGCGGTGTTGAGGTAAATGAGGAGACGGATGCATCGGCGATTGCACAGGCTGTGCAGGAGGCTTACGGAAAGGGCGGCGGACCTGAAGGCGGCTCCGTATACCGGACAGAAACCGGAGCGGACGGCAGTGCCGTATGCGGGCAGATGGATCCGGGCATTTATCTGTGCGTTGAGACCGGACCTGCGGAGAGTCATTTTGCGTCGGTTCCGTTTTTGCTGGCGCTTCCGTATACGTCTGACGATGGTACGGAATTGCTCTATACCCGGCAGGTACAGCCGAAATCGGTCCCTGCGGGTGAGCTGCGGGTGAGCAAGAAGGTCAGCGGGAGTGCGGGGGAGAAGAACCGGGAGTTTCACTTTCGCATTGAAATTGGGGAAATGTCCGCAGAAACAAAGAATACCGCTGGAAAGACGGCATCTGAGAACTCGCAGAACACTGCCAGCGCAAATGCGGGAAGGAGATCTGCCGCAGATACAGCCCAGAGACTGCAGTCCCTGCACTTTACGCGCAGTGACGGAACAGGGGGGCAGATTGAGAACGGAGGAACGCTGGCGCTGGCCGACGGGCAGAGTGCCGTGATTGACATGCTGCCTGCCGGAGCGGCATACCGTGTCAGCGAGGTGGAAAGCGGCAAGGACGGATACACCACGAAGTCAGACGGCGATACCGGCGTGATTCGCCGGACAGTGCGGGCAGAAGCCGTTTTTACAAACAGCCGGGAAAAAGCCGCTGAACAGTCCAGGACAAAGGGGCAGGCAGTCCAGACGGGAGATTCGTTCCTGCTACTGGCTGCCGGGGCCATGATTTTCCTGACGCTGCTCGCGGCAATGCGGCGGAAAGGCCGGTAAATACAAAAGCGGCGGCGCCGGATTCCTCTTAACGGAATCCGGCGTTTCCTGTATAATAAGGGCATACAAAAACCCGATAAATCTTTCAGGAGGAGCATCTATGTCTCTTCAGTTTTTCATCGGCAGCAGCGGCGCCGGAAAATCTCATACCGCGTTTGAAGAAATCATACGGGAATCGGTGCAGCACCCGGACAGACAGTATCTGGTGATCGTGCCGGACCAGTTTACCATGCAGACGCAGAAAACCATTACCGGGATGCATCCCCGGCGCGGTCTGCTGAATATTGATGTGCTGAGCTTTTCCAGGCTGGCATGGCGTGTGTTCGAAGAGACAGGGGGAGATGACAGACCGGTCCTGGATGATGTGGGGAAAAGTCTGGTCCTGCAGCGCGTCATTACAGAGCAGAAGCGGAAGCTGCGCGTTCTGGGAACATCGCTGACAAAGCAGGGCTCTGTTTCACAGATGAAATCCCTGGTGTCCGAGCTGCTGCAGTACCGGATCCGTCCGGAGGATCTGTCGGAGTCCGGAGCGCTTCCATCCGGTCATTCGTTTCTGCAGGCAAAGCTGCAGGATGTGCAGACTGTGTACGACGGGTTTCTCACATATCTGCGGGAGCGGTACCTGACGACAGAGGAGGTGCCGGAGATCCTCTGCGATGTCATAGAAGAATCGGAGCTGGTACGCGGCAGTACGCTGCTTCTGGACGGCTTTACCGGATTTACGCCTGTGCAGGAGCTGGTGCTCCGCCACCTGCTCCGCCTGTGCAGGTCCGTGACCGTTACGGTCACCATGGATATCCGGGAAGATCCGTCACGGGACGGAGGCATACATGAGCTCTTCCACATGAGCCGGGAAATGATCCCAGGGTATCGAAGCTGGCAGCAGAGGAACACGTGGAGATTCTCCCGCACAGGCTGATAGACGGAACCATACACGGCAGACACACCGGGCGGCCCGCACTGCGCTTTCTGGAACAGAGCCTCTTCCGTTTTGAAAAGGAAGTATATCTGGACCCGACAGAGCGGATCACCCTGCTGGAGGCGGACAACCCCCGGCGGGAGGTCACAGCTGCCGCGGAGCGGATCCTGCAGATGGTGCGCGAGGAAGGACTGCATTACCGCGACTTTGCCCTCCTCACCGGAGATCTGGACGTATACGGCCGGGAGGCGCAGCGGGTGTTCGCCGAGTCCGGCATCCCCTTCTTTCTCGACAGAAAAAAGCCTGTCATGTCAAACCAGGCTGTGGAATTCATGCGCGCGGCTGTCGACATGGTCGTACAGCGGTACAGCTATGAGAGCGTCTTCCGGTTTCTGCGGACGGGACTGACGGATTTTGATGCCGGAGACATCGATATTCTGGAAAACTACGTGCTTGCCCTGGGAATCCGGGGAAGGAAACAGTATGAAGAGGTCTGGGTGAGGAGACCGCGGTCCGACCGTGAGGATCATCTGGGAAAATACAACGATCTCCGCGTCCGTTTTCTGGAGCTGACAGAAAGCCTTCACGCGGGTATGCATGAATACCGCGGGTCCGCCAGAAGAAAGGCGGAGGTGATCTATACATTTCTTGTAAAAAACCGCATCCAGGAGAAATGCGCCGCAAAATCGGAAAAGCTGCTGCAGGAGGGGCGGGTGGATTCCGCCCGGGAATACGCCAGAATCTGGCAGACTGTCTGTGACCTGCTGAACCGGCTGGTCGAGGTTCT
>CAMODP010000251.1 GCA_946611445.1 uncultured Eubacterium sp. | reverse complement strand
GGATAACCCGAAGATCGCCATCGTCGGCAAGCCGAATGTGGGAAAATCTTCTATAATAAATAAGCTGCTCGGGGAAAACCGCGTCATCGTGTCCGACATCGCCGGCACCACGCGGGACGCTATCGATACCGACATCAAATGGAATAAAAAGCTGTACACCTTCATCGACACGGCCGGCCTGCGGCGGAAGAGCAAGGTCAAAGAGGACCTGGAGCACTACAGCATCATCCGCACGATCGCTGCCGTAGAGCGCTGCGATGTGGCTGTCGTCGTGATCGATGCCACCGAGGGCATCACCGAGCAGGATGCCAAAATTGCGGGTATCGCCCATGACAGGGGCAAGGGCCTGATCGTGGCGGTGAATAAGTGGGACGCCATCGAGAAGAATGAGAAGACCCAGCGGGAGTTTATCGCAAAGATCCGGGAGACTCTGTCCTTTGCCTTCTACGCGGAGATACTTTTTGTCTCTGCGGTCAGCGGTCAGAGACTGCCGAAGCTGTTTGAAACCATCGACATGGTTCTGGAAAACCAGACGCTCCGCGTGGCGACAGGCGTGCTGAACGAAATTCTGACAGAGGCCGTAGCCATGCAGCAGCCGCCGTCAGACAAGGGACGGAGGCTGAAGGTCTTCTATATGACGCAGGTCGCTGTGAAGCCGCCGACATTTGTCATCTTCGTCAATGACAAGAAGCTGATGCATTTTTCCTATCAGCGCTATATCGAAAACCGGGTGCGGGACGCCTTCGGGTTTGCCGGGACGGCCCTGCGCTTCATCATCAGAGAGAGACAGGAGAAGGATACCAACCGATGAGCCGTTTGCTGAGTATATTGATCGGATACTGTTTTGGCCTTTTTCAGACCTCTTATTTCTACGGAAAGCTGCACGGCGTGGACATCCGCACGATGGGCAGCGGCAACGCCGGCACGACGAACGCGCTGCGCTCCCTGGGCGCAAAGGCCGGTCTGATCACGCTGGCCGGGGACGTATGCAAATGCATCCTGGCCGTGCTGGTCATGTATCTGCTGATCGGGAGAAATCATCCGGAGATCCTGCCGCTGCTGAAGGTGTATACTGCCTTTGGCGTGATCATCGGGCATGATTTTCCGTTCTACATGCATTTTCGCGGCGGAAAGGGCATCGCCGCCACAGGCGGCATGATCCTGTCGTTCGGAGACTGGCGGCTGATCCTGCTCAGCATCGGCCTGTTCGTCGTCCTGTTTTTCACAACGCACTATGTCTCCCTTGCCTCCCTGAGCCTGACGGCATCCTTTTTCATCGGCATGCTGGTGCTGACCCTGCGCGGCGGCTACGACATGATGAACCAGGGACAGCGGATAGAGATGATGGCCCTGCTGGCCGTCATCACCGTGATGGCCTTTGTGCAGCACAGAGGGAACATCGACAGACTGCTGCACGGGTGCGAGAGAAAGACGTATCTGAAAAAGAAGGAGGCATAATATGAGCAACATCGCCGTCATAGGTTCCGGCAGCTGGGGCACAGCCCTCGCGTGGCTGCTGTGCAATAACGGGCACAGGGTTACCCTGTGGTCCTACCTGGAAGAGGAAGCCGCCATGTACCGGCAGTATCACCAGAATACGGACAAGCTGCCGGGGGTGATCCTGCCGGATCATGTTGTGTATACAACGGATCTTGCGGAGGCGTGCCGGGAGAAGGACGCCATCGTAGTGGCAGTTCCCTCGCCTGTCGTGCGCACGACGGCATCCCGCATGAAAAACCTGGTGCCGGACGGGCAGCTGATTATAAATGTGGCAAAGGGCATCGAAGAGGACACTCTCATGCCGATGGCGCAGATCATAGAGCAGGAGATCCCGCAGGCGAATGTCACCATCCTGTCCGGCCCGAGCCACGCGGAGGAAGTCGGAAGGGGACTGCCGACCGCGATCGTGGCAGGCGCGCATGACCGTCAGAGCGCAGAGAGAGTGCAGAAGCTGTTCATGTCGCCGGTATTCCGTGTGTACACGAGTCCGGATATGACCGGCATCCAGATCGGCGCTGCCTTGAAAAATGTCATCGCGCTGGCGGCAGGCATCGCAGACGGCATGGGCTACGGCGACAATACAAAAGCGGCGCTGATCACCCGCGGCAGCGCGGAGATCACACGCCTTGGCATCGCGATGGGCGCGAATCCGCAGACACTGTACGGTCTGTCGGGCATCGGCGACCTGTTTGTCACCTGCGCCAGCGTCCACAGCCGCAATCGCAGGGCCGGCTTCCTGATGGGGCAGGGCCGCCCGATGAAAGAAGCCATGGAAGAGGTGCACCAGGTGGTGGAGGGGGTCTACTCCGCCCGCGCCGGGAAAAGCCTCGCAGAAAAATACAATGTGGAAATGCCGATCATTGAAGCCGTGAACCGCGTCCTTTTTGAAGGGGAGGACCCGCGGAAGGCAGTCAATGAGCTGATGGCCAGAGACCGCAAGGACGAAGTGGAGGATTGGCAGTAAATATTAAAAAAGTGTTTCGAAAGTATAGACAAATGAAGAATTGAATTGTATAATCAACATAAGTATGGGGAATCACTCGTGGGGGAGTATATTTAATAAGGACTGACAGACTATGAATATCACATCTATTTTCAGAAACCGTTCGGTTTCTGTTCGTTCAGCTGCTTTTTTACTTGCCGGCGTTGTCAGCATCGGGACAATTGCGCCCTCCGTGTACGCGGAGGATGCCGCTGCATCCGGTTCTGTAGTAGTGGAAGCGCCCCCGGCGGAGCCGCCGGCGCCGGAACCACAGCCCGAGCCGCAGCCGGAACCACAGCCCGAGCCGCAGCCGGAACCACAGCCGGAACCACAGCCGGAACCGGTCGTGGAACCGACAACTGAAGTGCCGACACCGGAAGTGACAGAGCAGGCAGCACCGACAGATGCGCC
>CAMODP010000250.1 GCA_946611445.1 uncultured Eubacterium sp. | reverse complement strand
CATGAATACCCGGGAACTTCTGGAAAAAGATAAAGAACAGCTGAAGACGCGGCTTTCGGCCGCCTCGGACGCGGAGGAAGCGGCACAGATCTGTGAAAAGGCTGTCAGCCGCATACTCCTGCAATACAATGAACAGGCGCCGTCGGATGCAGCCCGCAAAGCGGCTTCTGCCTCTCTGACAACAGTCCGGGCCGCTCTCTCACTGATGGACAGTACCGGCGAGATCCAGACTTACGAGCGGACACTGCCTTCGGCTAAATCCGGCGCGGGCGCATGGGTGCCTCTGGCTGTCGGAGCAGGTTTCTCCGCTGCTGCCGCCTTTTTTATGACGGCGGCACCCGCAGCCATGTCCCCGGTCGGACTGATCCTGCTGATTGCCGGCCTGATCGGCGTTTTTATCGGCGGCCGTAATTTCGGTAAAAAGCGAGGCGTGACTCCTCAAAAAGAACAGATCCTCGAGGTACATCCGGAGCCGGAAAAGATCTGTCATAACCTGAGCGGTCTGCTGACCGTCGTAGATCAGCAGCTGGAAGACGCCCAATTCGAAGAGATCCGTGCCAAAGAACTGCCGGGGCCTGTTGCAAACAACAGTGCAGCCATTCCCGAGGAGGAATTGCAGCTGCTCTCCGGCATACTTGAGTCCGCCTATACCCGTCCGGACGATCCCGATGCACAGACGACGATATCCAATATCCGCTTCTACCTTCATAAAAAAGGGATCGAGACGGTGGAATATACAGAGGAGACGTCACGCTATTTCAACAAAATCCCCTCGCTTCGCACAGGAACCCTGCGTCCTGCCATTCTGCAGGGCAACACGGTACTCGTGAAGGGACTGGCGGGCAGCGGAAGCTGAAAAATATATCGGAGGAAACTTCATGGAACGTTTCTTTGGGTTTGATCTGGGCGACGCAGAAAGCGCCGTCTCTGTTCTGAAAAAAGACAAAGCGGATCTCCCGCGGATGCTGCGGGTCCGGGGAGCCGAAAGCTTCATCACGGCTTATGCCCGCCTGACCAGCCAGGAACTGGTCATCGGTGAGGAAGCCTGTTACAGTCCCGATGCCGTGGAGCGCAAACTGCGGTTCAAGAGTCATTTTCTCACGGACCGGGACAGTGAGAGCGACGTGCGCCGGTTTGCGTCAGGCGTTCTGGGTGAACTGTACCAGAACGGCGATCTGATCCAGGGCGAAGACTGCTGCTTTTATATCGGCTGTCCCGCCGGATGGGACCGTGTCACGCGCGAGCGGTACCGCGCCATTTTCGAGCGGCTGGGCTACCCGCCTGTCCGGATCATTTCCGAGTCCAGGGCCGCACTTGTCAGCGCCTGCCAGTCACGGTATCTGCAGGTAGGCTACGATATTCTCTCGCATCCGGTACTGGTCGTGGATATCGGTTCTTCGACCACCGACTTTGCCTATATCGCAGGCGGCAAGGAGGTCGAACTGCAGACGGCAGGCGAAGTCTTCCTGGGCGGCGGGATCATGGACGAAATTCTTCTTGACGAAAGCCTTGCAGCCTCTCCTGACGAAAAGGCACTGCGTGCCGTCTTTGAGAAAAGCGAACCCTGGCGGAGCTACTGCGAATTCGCCGCGCGCCGGCTCAAGGAAAAATATTTTTCCGATGTAACCTACTGGAAAGAGCACGATTGCCTGGAAACGGTGCGGGTGTACTATGATACCCCTCTGACTCTGACCCTGCGGATGAACGCAGATACGGCAGACCGCCAGCTCAACAAAAAAATGGCGCGTCTGCAAAACCGGTCGTTCCACGAAGTGTTTGTGGAAAGCCTGAAAGAAACCCGGAAGCACATCACCGGAGAACTGCCGGAACTGATCTTCCTGACCGGAGGGGTCTCCCGTCTCTCCCTGATTGCGGACTGGTGCCGGGAAGTGTATCCGGAAGCCGTTACGATCACCGAAGGACAGCCGGAATTCTCCGTGTCCCGCGGGCTGGCCTACTGCGGCCGGATCGACGAAGAGCTGCGCAACTTCCAGAAAGAACTGAGCGATCTCAGAGATTCTTCAACAGTGGAAAGGATCGTGGCGAAAAACATCAATGACCTGTACACAAAAGCTGTAGATGCTCTGACCGGCCCGATCATTGAAAACTGCGTTCTCCCCGTCATCGACCGCTGGCGCGACGGCGAGATCCGGCGGCTCGCCGACATTGACGAGACCCTGCAGAAAGAAATCGAGGCCTGGCTTCACACCGAAGAAGCGCGCCAGCTGCTGGTGAAGCCGGTCGGCGCCTGGCTCAAACCGGTTGCCTACGAACTCGAGGAGTATACGGTGCCCATCTGTGTAAAGCACAATGTCCCTTACAGGGCGCTGAGCCTGACCTCCTATCTGAAACTGACAGACATTGACATCCATCTGGATACCAAAAATGTATTTGCCGTGGAAGAGACGACCTGGATGATCGATACGATCGTCTCGATTCTGGTGGGGCTGCTCTGTGGGGGCAGCGGCATTGTCCTGATCGCGGAAGGTCTGCCCGGCATCATTGCCGGCGCCGTGATCTCGCTTCTGGTGCTCTTTCTCGGAAAAGACCGCATGCAGGATGCCCTGCTGAAGATCAATATACCCCTGCCCGCCCGGAAGCTCCTGCCGAAGCGCTATTTCCGAAGCCGTGTAGACAAACTTACCGATGAAGTCCGCAAAAACTTCTATGACAGCCTGGAAAAAGAAAAAAATGACGAGATCTCGGACCGCATGGTCGAAGAAATCTCGTCACAAATTGAAGACTGCCTCACAAAAATGGCACGGGTCATCGAGATCCCGCTGGGATGATACGCCGCAAATTCAGCTCATCCTCGCCTCCATCCAGCCCAGAATATCCCGGTCCACGCACTCTTTGTTCAGTTCATTAAGAAGTTCGTGCCGATCCTCGGGGTAAAGCCTGAAGGTGACATCC
>CAMODP010000249.1 GCA_946611445.1 uncultured Eubacterium sp. | reverse complement strand
TTCTGTTGTCCATCTTGTTGAACAGACTTTTTCAGTGGTCTCGAACCGTCCCCCTTGTGTACTGCCGGCGGCGCCAACATTGCCGTTGTATACCGCCGGCTATGCCAACATTGCTGTTATATACCGCCGGCTATGCCAACATTGCTGTTATATACCGCCGGCGGCGCCAACATTGCCGTTGTATACCGCCGGAGGCGCCCTTTCCGGGCATCTGTCATCCCCTAATCCACCGTAAATGAACACACTCAGCGAGGAGCAGCCATGAAGATCGGAATTATATCTGATACCCACAACCTCCTGCGGCCTGAAGTTATCCAAAACCTGCATGGCTGCGAATGCATCCTCCATGGCGGGGATATCAGCAGCCAGGAGATTCTGGAACGCCTGGAGCAGATTGCGCCGGTGAAGGTTGTGCGGGGAAATAATGATAAGGAATGGGCAGAGCATCTTCCCCTGTTCCTGGACTTCGAACTGGGCGGGCTGCGGATCTGTATGACCCACAAAAAGAAAGACCTGCCCGGGGATCTGACGCCTTATGATCTGGCGATCTGCGGTCATACCCATCAGTACGCCTCCAGCTGGCAAGATCCTGCTGGCAAAAGGAGAACGCTGGTATTGAATCCGGGCAGCTGCGGGCCGCGCCGGTTTGTCCAGCCGATCACCATGGCCATTCTGAAGATCGACCCTGACGGATGGATCGTCGAGCGAATTGACATCCCGCACGCGGCCAGGGAGAAAGCGCCAAAGATCGGCAGCGGAGACATCTGCAGGCAGATCGAGGTTGTGGTGCGGGATACGGAGAGAGGTCTGTCGCCAGGCGCGATCTCCAGGAAGCATGGCCTTGATCCAGCGCTGGTTGAACAGATCGTCCGGCTGTATGTTACGCATCCCGGCGTGACCGTAGACGGAATTATGACAAAGATGGGGCTGCTGGGAAAGCTGTAATACTATTTCCGTCGTAAATATCGTTTACGACGGAGGACGCGTACCACGTCCACAAATCCGCAGATTTGCGGATTTACAGTCTCATGTGATTCCGAACGGCCTGCGGCCTATGCAACACACCCATCAGAGATGGGCATGTTGCAAACGGATAAGGAACGGAGGAACTATGAACATTGCTGCAATGACATTCCGGCTGCGGGCATCCTGGGTCCACAGCCTGAAGGAAAAGCGGATGATCGTCAAAAGCCTGACAGCGCAGCTGCAGAACAGGTTTCATGTTTCTGCCGCGGAGACTGATGAACAGGACACCCACCAGATCATCGTGATCGGCGTGGCGGCCATCGTTCCGCATAACGCGATGGCAGACAGCCTGATGGAGGAAATCTCCCTGTTTGTGGAAGAGAACTGCGAGGCGGAGATTCTGGAGGAAACGCGCGAAATCCGGTGAACTTAGGCAGCCGGAGGCACCCCCTGCGCACACGTTTGCATACTCGTTTTCTCATCCAGGCAGTCTCCTGCGGAAGCGGAACATCGCGGGGCGGCTGTGGAACAATAGCCATCTCTATTTTTCTGATCCTGTCCTTGTTCCCCCCTGCGCCCCGTGCTATACTTCAGGTACGCCATGGGAAGGGAGATGATGATCATGGCCAGATTTGTTCCGAAGGAAAAGCTGAGCAAGAAGGCTCAGAAGGAACTGAACCGTCAGCGGCGCGTCACATGGGATTTCAGCCCCGTCACCAGAACCGCTGACAGCAGGAAAGTGTATAACCGAAAGAGAAACTCCCGGAACCGCGATGATTACGGTCCGGGCGTTTTTTTCGCTGTATGAGACCCCTTGTGTACCGGTTCTTCTGTCTGCCCCCCGCCGCCCCCACTCTCTTTGATCGGAATGTCGCATCAGCGCAGCGTTTGCGAATAACGCAAAGAGGCGGTATCAAAAAAACAGGCCCGGAATTCAGCCTGGATGAGCTGAACTCCGTTCCTGTCATGAACGGTATTATGCTTTCACGATATCGGAAAACGTATCAGTTGAAATCAGTCCGAATCACATACAGCGTGGTGGTTTCCCAGGCTTCATTGCGCAGATCGTAGCCTGCCGCCTGTCCGGCCATCCGGCTAAAGGCGTCCAGCACGGACGATGCCTCTCCCGTCAGCACGGGAAGAAGCTTTTCAGCCACTTCCTTCTCAGCCCCGGTGATCGTTGTCACAAGGGTGTCGGTGCCGCTGTCATGCAGCGCCGTCGCGCCCTTTGACACCTCAGCCGCTCCGGATGCGGCCTGATCGACGCCGGCCGTATAGGTTTTCAGTCCGGTCACGAAGGTGCCAACTTCGTTCAGCTGGTCCAGCAGGCTCTGCAGGGTATCATGCGCCGCCTGCGCCTGAGCCAGCCCGGCCGCCACCGTCTCGTCGGAGGCCAGCACCTGATCCGTATTCTCAGAAACCAGCTGATCAATCTGTTCGGCGGTTTTGGACGCAATCAGTTCCCTGACCGTATCTGTCTCCATCTGCGCATCGACAGCGGTCTGGATCTGCTGCTGCGCCGCCTGATCCACCTGCCCGGCCTGCACGGCTTTCAGATAGGTCTCGGCATCCATCTCCATGCCTGCTCCCAGCAGTACCTGTCCGAGCACCTGCGCCTGCACAGCCTCTGTCACCGCACTGCGGATCTTCGCCTCGCCGGCTTCCACCTGGGGTCTGACCGCAGCTTCCACCTGAGAGCGGGCGGCAGCGGTCACCGTTTCGGTGTCAAACCGAGCGGTCAGAGCCGTCAGAGTGTCGGCATAATTCTCCGCGGTCAGCGCAGGCACTTCGATGCCGGCCTCCGCAAGCCCGGAAGCAGCCAGCTGCTCGTTCGCCGTTTTCAGAATGGCAGAGAAGATGGCGTCGGCTCCGTTGTTCAGCGCTTCACTGTTGCCGCTGAGAGCCGCAAGGCCGGTATCCAGCGCCGCAGCGCCTTCGGCAAGGGTCTG
>CAMODP010000248.1 GCA_946611445.1 uncultured Eubacterium sp. | reverse complement strand
GCGGCAACCGGCTCATGCTCCGCGGCGTGGGCCTGACAGAAAAAGAACTGCAGATTCTCGGAATCTCGCATGCGGGGGAATAAATCTATGAAACGAGTTTTTGTAAATGAAGAATGGTGCCTTGGCTGCCATCTCTGTGAATACAACTGCGCATTCGCCAATTCGGGCCTGTCTGACATGGCCCTGGCCCTGAAGGGAAAACCCATTTTTCCCCGCATCCACGTGGAGGAAGGCGAAAAAATATCCTATGCCGTCTCCTGCCGTCACTGCGAAGACCCCATCTGCGTCAAGTGCTGCATTGCCGGTGCCCTTCACAAGGAGGACGGCGTCATCTGCGTCGACCAGAATAAATGTGTCGGCTGTCTGACCTGCGTACTTGTCTGTCCCTATGGCGCGCTGGCTCCAAATGAAGATGGTATCATGCAGAAATGTGAGCTCTGCCTGCAGAATGCCTGCGGCGAGCCTGCCTGTGCGGCGGGCTGTCCCAACAATGCGATTGTATACGAAGAGAGGGGGGCTGCGGAATGAAGAAATATATCATCATCGGCAACGGAGTCGCTGCCGCCGGCTGCATTGAAGGCATCCGGAGTGTGGACCGGACCGGGGAAATCACCGTAATCTCCGAAGAGAATCACCCTGTATACTGCCGTCCTCTGATTTCCTATTATCTGGAGGGAAAAACCGATCCGCAGCGCATGCTGTACCGAAGCCCGGACTTTTATGAGAAAAACGGCTGCCAGGTGCTCTATGGGGAAAGGGCTGTCCGCCTATGCAAGGAAAGCAAACAAGTGGAACTTGCAGACGGAAGTCTGCATCCCTATGATGCGCTCTGCATTGCGGCGGGTTCCACTCCCTTTGTCCCGCCCTTTGCAGGGCTTGAAACCGTCAGCCGGAAGTACTCCTTCATGACTCTGGACGACGCACTTGCCCTGGAAAAGGGAATCACACCAGAGAGCCGGGTCCTGATCGTCGGTGCAGGCCTGATCGGCCTCAAATGTGCGGAAGGCATCTGCGGGCGTGTGGCTTCTGTCACCGTCTGCGACCTGGCCGGCCGCGTCCTTTCCAGTATCTTAGACGATGAGTGCGCCGCCCTGATGCAGCGGCATCTGGAGCAAAAAGGAATGGAATTTGCTCTTGGGGACAGCGCTGCTCGCTTTGAAGACGGCCGCGCCTATATGCAGAGCGGACGGATTATCGACTTTGACGTCCTGGTCCTGGCCGTAGGTGTCCGTCCTAATATTTCACTGATCAAGGAAGCCGGCGGCGATACCGGCCGCGGCATTGTCATTGATTCCTGCATGCGCACTTCCCTGCCCGATATCTACGCGGCAGGCGACTGCGCGGAAGGAATGGATGCCTCTTCCGGCCAGCAGCGTGTCCTGGCCATCTGGCCGAACGCCTATATGCAGGGATATACAGCCGGACAGAACATGGCAGGCTCCCATGCGGCATTCGACAAGGCCATCCCCATGAACTCCATCGGCTTTTTCGGCCTCCATGCCATGACCGCCGGCAGCTATGAAGGTAACATGTATGAAGAAAAGACAGAAACTTCTATCAAAAGACTATTCACCAAAGATGATCTGCTCAAGGGCTTTATTCTGATTGGCTGCAAAGAGCGGGCCGGCATCTACACGTCCATGATCCGTGAGAAAACACCGGTTTCCTCTGTCAATTTTGAGCTTCTGAAAAAAACCGCTTCGACAACGGCATTTTCCCCTGATATCCGCAGAAAAAAATTTGGAGGTGTGGTATAATATGTTGATTCATTCAGATAATCTTGATCATAAGGCCTTAAATGAAGCTATCCGCAATGCACCGGATATCTGCAGGATCGACGGCTGCTGCGGCCAGCGTTTTATCGCTGCCGGTATGTCCGGCAAGGACATCACGATTGAGGGGATTCCTGGCAACGCACTTGGCGCCTACCTTGGCAGCAGCACCATCACCGTACTCGGAAATGCCCAGGATGCGGTCGGCGATACCATGAACGCCGGCAGCATCATCGTTCACGGCAATATCGGGGATGCGGCAGGCTACGCCATGCGCGGCGGCAGAATCTATGTCAGAGGCAACGCCGGATACCGGGCAGGTATCCATATGAAAGCTTACAAGGAAAAGGTTCCTGTCATGGTCATCGGCGGCAAAGCAGGCAGCTTTCTGGGCGAATATCAGGCCGGCGGCATCATCGTTGTCCTGAATCTGGACACACCGCAGGATAAATGCGTCGGCTTTTATCCCTGCACCGGCATGCACGGCGGCAAAATGTTTCTGCGTTCTGCATGCGAGGATGTCAGTTTTCCGGCTCAGGTCACCGCGCGGCCCGCTCACGCTGAGGATCTGTCTCAGATCCGCCCCCATATCGAAGATTACTGCAGCCTCTTCGGACTGGATCCGGCAGAAGTGCTTGCAGGCCATTTTACTGTAGTTACCCCCGACAGCAAGAACCCTTACAGACAGATGTATGTGCCCAATTGAGACAGTAAATAAAGGAGTATCACCATGAAATATACAAAGGAAGAGGTTATTCAGTACGCCCGGGAAGAAGATGTCAAATTCATCCGTCTGGCCTTCTGCGACGTATTCGGCAGGCAGAAAAATATTTCCATCATGCCGGATGAGCTGGAGCGCGCTTTCAAATACGGCATCGCCTTTGATGCTTCCGCGATCGCGGGATTTGGCGATGAAGTCAAAAGCGACCTCTTCCTGCATCCGGAAGCGGACACCCTTATGCCCCTTCCCTGGAGACCGGAACACGGCAGAGTGGTCCAGATGTTCTCCTCCATCACCCATCCGGACGGCAGCCCGGCCCGCTGTGATACTCGGAATCTGTTAAAAAAAGCGGTTCTTGATGCGGAAAAAGCGGGCTTTTCCTTTACCTTCGGCACAGAGCAGGAATTTTACCTCTTCCGTCTGGACG
>CAMODP010000247.1 GCA_946611445.1 uncultured Eubacterium sp. | reverse complement strand
AACCGACGGCCTCCACAATGCGAATGTGGCGCGCTCCCAGCTGCGCTAATGCCCCGTGCTCAATTACTATACGTCTTTGAAGAATAAAAGTCAATAAAAAACTTATTTTCGAAAACGTTTTTTCGTGAAATCTGTTTTTAAAAAATCACTTGCAAATGAACCGTTCTCAGCATACTATAGAGTGCGGTGCAGAAATAACAGGGCAGGCGGAAGCCTGCCCTACGCTTGAAAATAAGGAGGCCCGTACATGAAGCTGGTGTATCAGGTAGACCAGAAACCGCCGTTCAGAGAGAATCTTGTATATGCGTTTCAGCAGCTGCTGGCGATTATTGCTGCGACACTGCTGGTGCCGACACTGGTCAATATGGGGACGCAGGGGGCTACGCAGGTAACGATGAGCCAGCCGGCGGCTCTTTTCGGAGCAGGTGCGGGAACCCTTCTCTATATCTTCTTTACACAGGGCAAGAGCCCGATATTTCTGGGAAGTTCTTTTGCCTTTATCAGCCCGCTGATCGGAGCCTGTTCTTTCGGCTATCTGGGGATACTTCTGGGCGCGTTCTTTGCCGGAGGCGTATATGTACTGCTCGCGCTGCTGGTGAAGGTTTCCGGGACAGGATGGGTGGAGCGTTTTATGCCTCCGGTGATCATTGGTCCTACCGTAGCCCTGATCGGACTGAGTCTCTGCAGTTCGGCTGTCAACAATCTGCACAACACTTCTGTCAGCGGCGATTACAATCTGATTGCAATCCTGTGCGGGCTCATTGCTTTTCTGGCTACTGTGATGGCTTCTGTAAAGGGCAGCAGAACGCTGCGTATGATTCCTTTTATTTTCGGCATTCTGGTAGGCTATGCAGCTGCCTCTGTTTTTACGGCAATCGGCCGGATTTCCGGAATATCGTATCTGCAAATTGTCGACTACAGTGCGCTCATTGACAATTTCAGCCCGTTCACAGTCAGCAGCCTGCTGCAGGTACCGGCCTTTACATTTATGGGTGCTGCAAAGCAGGGGGCGGACGCCCTGGGAGGCATGACAGGTGTTATCCAGATCGCCCTTCTTTTTGCGCCGGTGGCGCTCGTCGTTTTTGCGGAACACATCGCGGACCATGAAAACCTCGGCTCCGTCATCGGCAAGGACCTGATCACGGATCCCGGTCTTCACAGAACCCTTCTCGGAGACGGCCTGGGGTCTGTGCTCGGCGCACTCTTCGGAGGATGTCCCAATACGTCATACGGAGAGGCAATCGGCTGCGTGGCCATTACCGGTGACGCGTCGATCCATACCATCCGGCTGACGGCGCTGCTGTGCATGCTGTGCTCCTTCTTTTCCCCGTTCGTGGCGTTTGTCAATACCATTCCGTCCTGCATAGTCGGAGGTATCTGCATTGCCCTGTACGGATTTATAGCTGTAAGCGGACTGAAGATGATTCAGCATGTGGACCTGAATGAAAACCGCAACCTGTTCGTCGTCAGTACGATTCTGGTACTGGGCATCGGCGGTCTGACACTGGATTTCAAGTACATCCAGATCACCGGTATTGCCACCGCTCTGATCATGGGCATCATAGTAAATCAGATGCTCGGAGGAGACCGTGACACAGACCGGAATTCGTGATCCGGCCGGAAAATCCTTATCCATTCGCGAGAAAAACCTCGGGAATGCGAAAATAACTTCAGGAACGAGAAAATAACCTCAAGATACAAACTATCCAGAGGAAAAAAGATACGGAGGAGAAAAAATGAAAGAAAATAAAGTATGGGACACCATGAACGCACAGGCTGTTGCGGCATTTGGCGAGGACTACCGCCGGTTCCTGTCCGCGCATAAAACGGAGAGAGAGAACGTAGCCGGCATGACAGAAATCCTGCGCGAGGCAGGCGCACTGAGCCTGGCTGAGGCGGCAGATGCAAATGCGCAGCTCAAACCGGGTGACCTGGTATATGCTGATATGATGAAGAAGACACTCCTTGTTTTCCGCATCGGGAAAAAACCCATGACAGAGGGCTGCCGGATCCTGGGCGCGCACATTGATTCTCCCAGGCTGGACCTGAAACAGAATCCGCTCTACGAGGACACAGATCTTGCCATGCTGGATACCCATTACTACGGCGGCATCAAGAAGTACCAGTGGGTTACGATCCCGCTGGCCCTGCACGGCGTCGTCGCAAAAAAAGACGGAACAGTCGTTGAAATCAATATCGGCGACAAGCCGGAGGATCCGGTATTCGGCGTGAGCGACCTGCTCATCCATCTGGCAGGCAAGCAGATGGGAAAGACGGTCGGAGAGGCCATCGAGGGAGAAAATCTCAATCTTCTGATCGGCAGTCAGCCTCTGCCGGATACAGAAAAGGAAGCCGTCAAAGCGAATGTGCTGCGTATCCTGAAGGAAATGTATAATATTGAAGAAGAAGACTTCCTCTCTGCCGAGATTGAAGTCGTGCCCGCCGGCGATGCCAGAGACTACGGACTGGACCGCAGCATGATCATGGGATACGGACACGACGACCGCGTATGCGCCTATCCGTCCTTCCGCGCGATCCTGGATGTAAAGGATCCGGAATACACAGCCATCTGCCTGCTCACTGACAAAGAAGAGATCGGCAGTGTCGGCGCTACCGGCACACAGTCCCGCTTCTTCGAGAACACCGTGGCGGAAGTCATGAATCTGCTGGGCTGCTACAGTGATCTCGCTCTGCGCCGCACACTGATGCGCACAAAGGTACTTTCCTCAGATGTGAGTGCTGGTTTCGATCCGAACTATCCGGAGGTTATGGAGAAGAAGAATGCCGCCTATCTCGGCAGAGGCCCCGTGTTTAACAAGTACACCGGCTCCCGCGGAAAGAGCGGCTCCAATGACGCAAACGCAGAATACATCGCATATCTCCGGAACCTGCTCGACGCTGAGGGCATTGTCTGGCAGCCAGCCGCACTCGGCAAAG
>CAMODP010000246.1 GCA_946611445.1 uncultured Eubacterium sp. | reverse complement strand
CTCGGTGTGCTGAATCACAGACTGACACTGATCCTGATGCATGCAGGCTTTTCGATCTCCATGGCTATGTTTATGTTCCATGGGACGATCCGTACGAATATCCCGCTGGAGCTGGAAGAGGCGGCGACGATAGATGGCTGCACGAAATGGCAGACCTACTGGAAGATCGTATTTCCGCTGCTGAAACCGACGATCGCAACGGTTGCCATTATCAACGCAATGGCGTACTGGAACGATTATCTCCTGCCGAGCCTGGTGCTTACAAAAAAGGAGCTGTACACGATTCCGATCGCGACGCAGGCTTTCTACGGTACGTACTCAACCGATATCGGCCTTGTCATGGCAGCCCTGCTGCTGGCAATGCTCCCTATCCTGATCCTTTATATATTCCTGCAGCGCTATATTGTGGAAGGCGTTACGTCAGGTGCTGTCAAGGGTTAACGATCTGAAAACATGCTGAAAAATATTTTTGATATGGATAATCCGGTCATGCAGGCTCTGTCGACAGCGGCAGACCTGCTTGTCCTGAATCTGCTGGCGCTGTTATGCTGCCTGCCGGTCGTGACGGCCGGCGCAGCATGGACGGCGCTGCATGATGTGGTACAGAAGATCGTGCTGCGGGAAGAATCATATCCTTACCGCATGTTTATCGATTCCTTCCGGGCAAATCTGAAAAAAGGGAGCCTGTTGGGGATGATTTTTCTCTTTGCGGCATGCCTGATCATTCTGAATTATTTTGCGGCTCTGGCGACTCTTCCGTCTTACTACCGCTTTCTCCCGGCGGCTGCTCTGCTGCTGCTTCTGGCTATCGGAAATTATGCGTTTGCCCTGATGGCGCGCTTTGAGAATACACTGACGGGAACCCTGAAGAATGCTGTCCGTCTTGCCATCGGCTGCTTCCCGCGCACACTGGGAATGGTCGCTTTTGAGACAGCTGTTTATGTCGGCGGCATACATTTTTATGCCGTCGGCGTTCCCTTGATACTGCTGTTCGGATTATCTGTTCCCTGCTATGTCTGCGCCGTGCTCTACAGCCCGGTTTTTAAACAATTGGAGGAAAAGGCCGCACATGAGTATCAGGATTGATGCCGAAAACAAGACAGTAACGATTCATACGGCCCGGACGACGTATCAGATGCAGACCGGGGCCGGAGGGCATCTGCTGCATCTGTACTACGGTCCGCTGACTGAAGGGAATTTTGTCCGTTCATTGGTTCCTGCCGATCATGGTTTTTCCATGAATCCCTATGATGTCCGGGAAGGCAGAAGCTATTCCGTGGATCAGCTTCCTCTGGAATACCCTGGAAGCAATATCGGAGACTTCCGGACTGCTGCGGTCGATCTGATAACAGATCAGGGCATATGCGGATGTGATCTGCGTGTCAGGCACATTGCGGCTGAGAAAAAACCGTATGCACTGAAGGACCTGCCTGCCGCCAGAGACCCGGAGAATGAGTCTGAAACGCTGCGCGTGGTCCTCGGGGATGAGGCCTCCGGGCTGGAAGCGGAGCTTCTGTACGGTGTGTTCTCTGAAAAAGATGTGATCACGCGTGCGGTCCGCCTGAAAAACACCGGCAGCCATGCCCTCACGCTGTTGTCAGCGGCTTCCATGTGCCTGGATCTGCCGGAGAGGTATACGGAACGGATCCATTTTTACGGACGCCATGCCATGGAAATGCAGACCGAACGCTGTACACTGGCACACGGTATCCAGACGGTCTCTTCCGGACGAGGCATGTCCAGTCATCATCACAATCCCTTTACGATCCTGTGTGAAGAGCATACGACCGAAGAGGCAGGCTGGTGTCTCGGTGTGATGCCGGTTTACTCCGGCAATCACCGCACAGATATTGAGGTGGATCAGAAAGAGTCGGTCCGTATCGTCACCGGAATTAACCGGGACACCTTTACCTGGCGTCTGGAGCCGGGAGAAGTGTTTGAAACACCGCAGGTGCTGCTGACATTCAGCAGTGAGGGGCTGGAGAGCCTCTCGCAGCAGCTGCACCGTTTTTTTAGGGAGCATATTCTGCGCAGGCCGGAGGAATGGCGGAAACCGCCTGTGCTGTTAAACAGCTGGGAAGCTGTCTATATGGATTTCGATGACAGCCGGATCCGTGCGCTTGCGGAGCAGGCCGCGAAGCTCTCTGCCGACCTGTTCGTGCTGGATGACGGCTGGTTTGCCGGGCGCTGCAATGACACGAAAGCACTTGGAGACTGGCAGGCTGATGCCGGTAAGTTCCCGTTTGGGATCGAACCGGCGGCGGAATACATCCGGGAACTGGGGATGTCATTTGGAATCTGGATCGAACCGGAGATGATCAGCGAGGATTCGGATCTGTACCGGGAGCATCCTGACTATGCCATTAAGGTACCGGGAAGAAAACCGGTCATGGGACGTGACCAGCTGGTACTGGACCTGACACGGGCAGATGTTGTAGACTGTATATTCGGAAAGATAGCCCGGATCCTGGAGGGCGGGGGAATCCGCTACGTGAAGTGGGATGCGAACCGCAGCCTGGCAGATCTGTACAGTCCGTCGCTCCCGCCGGAGAGGCAGCGGGAAGTTTCACACCGTTATGTGCTGGGACTGTACAGCCTGATGGAACGGCTGACAGCAGCTTTTCCGCAGGTCCTTTTTGAGGGATGCGCGGGAGGTGGAGGCCGGTTTGACGCCGGGATCCTGTATTATTTTCCGCAGATCTGGGGCAGTGACAATACGGACGCCGCCGCGAGACTGTCCATACAGCGGGGGTACTCTTTCGGGTATCCTCCGGAATGCGTGGGCGCACACATCTCGGAAGTGCCGAATGCGCAGAACGGGCGCAGTACAGCGCTGTCCCTCCGGGCGATCACAGCCATGAGCGGAACCTTCGGGCTGGAACTTGACCCGGCCCGGCTGACAGAGGCTGAGACGGAGGAACTCAGGCGGTACATCTCCATATACCG
>CAMODP010000245.1 GCA_946611445.1 uncultured Eubacterium sp. | reverse complement strand
CCCTCATTTTATTATTGCTATGATGCTTTTCCGTAAGAAAATAAGACATGAACCGAATCGGTACCGGCTGCTTACGGCAGATAGTATTTCTTCGCGAATTTCCAGAAGGCGTCACAGGTGTGGGAGGACAGGGAGGATTTCCGCCGACTTAAAAAGATGGTGCGGCATGCACTGTTCTCCGCGGCAGGAACGGCAGTTCAGATGCCTGACGGTTCTTTGCCGGTGTCTTCTACCTCCTGACGGAGTGCAAAGAAGAATTTGCGCTGGCGTTCATTCATGATGACGCGTACCGGCTTGAGCTGATTCAGGGACGAGCCGCGGTATACCATCATGTCGCGGTAGAGCAGGGAGGTCTCCGGCTGGAGGAAATAGACCTCCGGCATCTGCGATCCGTTCCACATCTTTCTTGCAATAGAGCTGATTGTGTGCGATTGTCTTTGTGCCTGCC
Source organism: uncultured Eubacterium sp. (assembly GCA_946611445.1). Taxonomy (GTDB): domain Bacteria; phylum Bacillota; class Clostridia; order Lachnospirales; family Lachnospiraceae; genus Bilifractor. The sequence continues at coordinate 2,499 of CAMODP010000245.1, read as the reverse complement.
GCAGCAGCAATGTAACGGCTCTTATCGGGAGCGGAGAACCCTGTTTCATGCTGCGCAGTGATATGGACGCACTGCCCCGTTTTCATCCACAAACGGATGTATGCACGCCTGCGGTGGAGGGCACAGCATAATCCGGAAATACTTTTTAACGAAAAGGCGCTTCCTGTGGGTGCGGCGGCATACGTGAAGATTGCCGTGGATTATCTGGCCAAACGATGCAAAAAATGAACCGGCCTGCGGACAGATGTCGACAGAATTGCATGAAACCTGCCATACCTGCAGCATAGGGGGCTGTCGCATTTCTAAATGCGACAGCCCCATCCTCGCTTACAAAGGTTAAAAGATCGATCTGCGCTCCCGAAGTTGATGTTTCACTTCTCCAGGCATATTCCATAGTATCTACTCCGGCTATACCAAGTGCTGCCTTAATATTGGGAACATGGTTTACACAGCAGATCTCAAAGGCATTTCCTCTCCAGGCATTATAGCACAATCTACATAGTAGCGAAATTAGCCATCATCAAGGTGTCCCAAGATCTCACACCGGCCCGCGGCAGGCATTTTTTGTTTTGCTGACCCGCACTGGTTAGTCTGATCTCACTAGTGCTATATTATTCTATCCGGCAGAAGTCAACAGGCGATTCGGCGCTGTTTGATCCGGCGGAAGGTTTTTCTGTCTCACAGTCGGTAGACTCGCGCCGGGAAGTGGTCCAGCGTATCCTTCGGCCGGTATTCCACCCGTGCGGCTTCATCGAATATCATCCAGTTTCCACCGTGATAGCGGGGCCATTCCTCCTCTGGCAGTCCGTCCTCCCGGATGAAGGCATGGATCATCTTTCGTATGCTCTCGGATACCCGGACAGCCTCTGCCCGCTCGTCCGCCCCCTGGAGGGGGGCCGGGTAATCCAGGTCCTTCATCAGATAGGCATATCCCATTCCGTGGCATGCGGATTTGTACTCGAAGGAGTAGCACCAGACATCGTTTCCGTCTGCTTCCAGCTTCTCTGCCAGTTTCTCACTGTAAAACCGGTACATGAAGTCCGAAAATACCTGCTCCCAGGCCTCGGAGAACGGAATCCTCGCCCGGATGAGCGCCTCTGCCTTCTGTGAGGCTGTGGTTCCGTTGAGTCCGAACATTTCCTCTGCGATTTTTTCAGAATTTTCCGGGAAATACGGCTGGTGAATCAGCCTCGTCATCTCATGCTTCCCGCAGCCGATCACCGCCTTTCCCCGAAAACAGGTTCCCTGCTCCCAGCGGAGCTGCCAGTCCTCCGCAAAGGGTGCCGCAAGAACCGGTCCGAAGAAGCAGGTGGATCCATCACCGGAGCAGAACTCCGCCTGTTTCTCGAGGATCATTTCCGCCGGGGCTGTGCGCAGATCCGTCCCCGCCGGAAGCATTTTCAGGAATCGGGCGCAAACTTTTTCTGCCGTCTCCACGGTCCGGAATGACTGCATGCCGCCGCTCTCCAGGATCAGCCGGCGGCACAGGTGCTGTACCTCGGGCAGCGTCACCAGCGACGCGATCGCCTTGGCGCCGGCCGAGATTCCCATCAGTGTGATTCTCTCCGGATCTCCCCCGAATCTGCCGATGTTCCGGTGGATCCAACGCAGCGCCAGCAGCACGTCCAGCATCCCGCAGTTGCCGGAGCCCCTGTACTCTTCTCCGTACAGCGCTCCCAGCTCCAGGAATCCCAGCGCCCCCAGACGGTAGTTGACGGAGACAAACACCATCTCCTCGTCCCCGAGGAAAATCTCCCCGGACTGCTGAGGGGTCCGGTTGCCGCCCGCCTGGAACGCGCCTCCGTGGACGGCGACAACCACCGGCAGCCGGGCTTCTTCCTCCGGGCAGGTCGTCCATATGTTGAGATTCAGACAGTCCTCCGATCCCATCAGGGCAAAGGTCTGCCCCTCCTGCTTCTTCCCTCTGTAGTTGGGCTGCGTGGCCGCGGGGCCGTACTCTGTGCAGGCTAGCGGATCGGACCATGTCACCGGAACCGGCGGCCGGAAGCGCTCCGCCCTTCCGTAGGGAATTCCGAGAAATACCGCCTTCCGACCATCCGCATTTCCATAAACCGGTCCGCAGTCGGTTATTACTGATATTGTATGAGCCTGTTGTTTCATCTTATCGCTCCATTAGCTCTCCCGTCACATTGCATAGTTCTTTTATATACCATAATAAATGCTGTTTACAGAACAATCAATTTATAATAGAATAATTTTATATAACCTGGAACTCATATAGAACCTGTGTCCGCTGCCTCCATCGCGCGGCTTATTCTTATTCGTAAAGACGGAGGACCATGATTATGGAACTGCATCAGCTGGAGTGTTTCATCGAATTATCCAAGTTTCAGAATGTATCCCTGACGGCGGAGCATCTGAATATCTCCCAGCCCGCCCTGGCGTGCGGCGTCCCACACGACCTTGTACACGCCCGTTCCGGTTTTGAGCTTTTGCCAGATCGCGTCGGAATACACGTCCTCAAAGCGGCACTGGCTC
>CAMODP010000244.1 GCA_946611445.1 uncultured Eubacterium sp. | reverse complement strand
TGGCAGACGGAGAGTACATGTGCCTGTCTGTTTTCCACATGGCAGTTAAATCCCGTGCTGTAGCGGTATATAGTCCACACCCTGCCGCTTTCACGATTATAAAACACTTCATAATATCCGGCCTCATAGGGATTGCAGGCGCATGTTTTACCGCTGGCAGTTCGCAGGCCGGATATTTTTAGTCCATGTTTGTCTACTTTTCTCATTGTGCTTCTGTAAAACGATATAATATGTTATATTACAGTTATGGAGCTGCCATAAACGGTAGGCGGTCAGCCCTCATAAGAGGGCATCTGATCCCTCGGGCCGGGAAAAACGCTTTATGATTCCGCAAACTGACTTTGATACAGGCTATAATAGAAACCACGCTGTTGCAGAAGATTTGCATGATTTCCCTGCTCGATAATATGCCCGTCCTTCATGACCAGGATAACATCCGCGTTCTGTATGGTAGACAGACGGTGCGCGACGACAAAACTGGTCCGTCCCTGCATCATGGCATCAAATGCCTGCTGGATGCGGATCTCTGTCAGGGAGTCGATAGAGGAGGTGGCCTCGTCCAGGATGAGGATCGGCGGAAGCCGGAGCATGACCCGCGCAATGCACAGCAGCTGTTTCTGACCGGCGGAGAGATTGCCGCCGTTTTCCTCGAGCCGGTACGAATAGCCTCCCGGCAGCCGTGAGATAAAGCTGTGCGCGTGTGCCTGCCTGGCGGCCTGTTCAATCATCTCATCTGTGGCGTCCGGCCGGCCGTACGCGATGTTTTCCCGGATGGTTCCGGCCTTAAGCCAAGTTTCCTGCAGCACCATGCCGCAGTTGTCCCGCAGGCTGCTCCGGGTGATCCCCCGGATATCAGTTCCGTCTATGGTAATTGCGCCGCCGCAGACGTCATAGAACCGCATCAGGAGGTTGATCAGCGTGGTTTTGCCGCTGCCGGTGGGTCCGACAATAGCTATGCGCATACCCGGTTCAGCGGACAGATGCAGGTGTTCAATCAGCGGCCGGTCAGGCGTATAGGAAAACGAGACGTCATCCATAACGATATGGCCGCGGTGCGCGGACGGTTCTGCAGACGCGGCTTCTGATGAGACCGGATTATCTGACAGAACAAGCACTTCTGCGTTGGCGGGATCCGGCGCCTCCGGCAGCTCATCCAGCAGTTCGAACACCCTGGCGGCGGATGCCAGCGAATTCTGGAATTCCGTAATAACACCTGAGATTTCATTGAAAGGCTGACTGAATTGCTTGACATAACTCAGAAAACTCGTCAGCTGGCCGATGGACAGGAGAGGAGCCGGGGCAAAGCAGAGCAGACATCCCGCCGCCGTTACGCCCAGATAGATCAGCGCATTCAGAAAACGGGTTGAAGGATTCACGATCGAGGAGTAGAAGGTCGCCTTCAGCCCGTTTTCCGCCAGTTCCCGGCTGCGGCGGTCAAATTCCTCGCAGACCTCCTTTTCATGACAGAAGGTCTGGACCGTTTTGATATTTGTCAGCATTTCATTTGTCAGGTCCGTCACAGCGCCGCGTGAGACCGACTGCCGCTGGAAGTGGACGAAGGTTTTTTTGGAAATAAACCCCGCAACCGCAAAGGAAAGCGGCGTAAAGACAACGACAATCAGCGTAATCCACGGCTGGATGGTCAGCATAAAGAGAATCGTGCCGACAATCGTGATACAGCCGCTGAACAGCTGGGAAAAGCCCAGCAGGAGCCCGTCGGAAAACTGCTCAATATCCGTAATGATCCGGCTGAGCAGATCACCGGAAGAATGCGTGTCAAGGACAGCAACAGGCAGTGACTGTACATGGCGGAAGGCTTTCATCCGCAGATCCCGGACGATCCGGAAAGTGATCAGGTTGTTGATGTGGTTCATGAGCCACTGCGCGGCAGCCGTGCCCAGCAGACAATACAGAATACGCCGCAGAATTGGAAAAAGACCGGCAAAATCCACCATTCCCCTGCCCACGATCAGATTGACGGCGTCGCCGATGCAGATCGGGATATAGAGCGTGAGAGCGACGGAAACAACGGCCAGCAGCAGAGATGTCAGGATCAATGCCCAGGCAGGCCGGATTTCAGCCAGTATACGCCGCCAGGTGGAGCGGCGGGATTGAGAATAAGAACGCATTGAAAAACTCCTTTAAGCAGTTACACTGTAATGCCTGTTTTAAGAAAATGGTGCCTGGAATCTTTATAAGACTCCGGAAATAGAGGTTTGCAGGCCGGATAATCAGAAAAGAAAGATACTTCCGAAAGATACTTCCGGTTATACCCTGGGAGTCCGCCTGCATTCAGGACACACCCTGCGACGCACAGATATGCCTGTACTCCTCACACGATTCCAGAAGCTCTGCATGTGTGCCGCAGCCTTCCAGCCTTCCGTCTGCCATCACGAGGATCAGGTCCGCGCCTTTTACTGTGCTGACGCGCTGGGAGACCAGGAAGACAGTCTGCCCTGCTGATCCCTGGCGGATTGCCCTGCGCAGGGCTGCATCTGTGGCGTAGTCCAGGGCTGAAGCGCTGTCGTCCAGAATCAGGATATCCGGCTTTCCCACCAGCGCCCGCGCGATGGTCAGCCGCTGGCGCTGGCCGCCGGAGAGGTTTCGGCCCTCCTGCTCAATGGGCATCTCAAGGCCGTCCTGCTTATCCCGTACAAACTCCTCTGCCTGCGCCGTGCGCAGCGCCTGCCAGATCGCTTCATCGTCTGCATCCTCCCGCGCCCACCGCATATTTTCCCGCAGGGTCCCTTTAAAGAGAACCGCTTTCTGGGGCACCATGCCGATACGGCGGCGGAGTTCGCGTATACGGAAATCCCGTACATCGGTCCCGTTAATCCGCACGCTGCCTTCCCGCACATCATAAAAACGCGGCAGGAGATTGACCAGGGTACTTTTTCCGGACCCGGTTCCGCCGATTATGCCGACCGTTGTGCCTGCCGGCACATGGAAATTGATATCCGCAAGGGTGTCC
>CAMODP010000243.1 GCA_946611445.1 uncultured Eubacterium sp. | reverse complement strand
AGCCGGCATAATCCTTGCCGTAGGCGTCTTTTGTGATATAATCCTCCGCGTCGTGTCCGATTTTTTTCTGATCGGTGTGGGCGATAAATATGCCGGTTTCATCGTTTACGACGGCGACCTCATTGCCCGCCGCAACGGCAAAGGTACTGACGGTATGCTCCAGGCTCTCACTTTTCAGTGCCTTATTCATGGCGCCGGCATCGTATACCGCCAGAAGGAAACCATCCGGTTCGCCGCTTTTAGTCGTCATAAGAACTGCCGTGCCGATCTGCTGCTTTTTTGTGTAAGGATCCTCGGAGGGCCCCACCACAGCGTATGGATATCCCAGGAGCACGGCCTGGTATTCCTCACTTAAGTTGGCGGAGGGGCCGCTTACGGAAAAACCGGTATAGCTGTTGCTTGCGGTGATTTCGTGCCCGTCCCGGTCGAACAGCATCAGATACTCCGCGTGCAGCGTATTGCTGAGCGCCTGCAGGGCATGGTGCGTCTGATAATCCTTATTGTCTGTCAGAAGCTCGGCCAGAACCTGCGTGCGCGTCCTGTAGATGTCCGTATACGAGCTGCGGATGATGCCCCTCTGGTTTTCGTGCCAGGCCACATCATATTCGAGGGACGTCCGTTTGGTTGTACCGATATAGGCAAGGGTTGCATTGTATTCCAGCATCAGAAGCATGATGGAAAAGCAGCCGATGGCGGTGAGCAGCAGATTGCGTCCGGACCGGGTTCTGCGGTCCAGTTTCGCGAGAATGGTTTTCAGGTCATCATGGCCATATTTCCTTGCGCAGACCTTCAGCACATAAAGGGAGAAGAGAATCATGCTGAAGACGATGAACGCGGAAAGGGTCAGTGCGCAGTAAAAACCGGTGCTGATGAAGTCATAGAGCGGCAGCGCCAGAAGGAGCTGAGCGTCCAGGTCCGGATAGGGAGACACCACGGCCAGTGCCGGCTCGTTCCGGAAGGAGATCAGGCCGTAGGAGGTTTCTTTCCCCAGGCGGAAGAAACGGGCGGATTTCTTAAAAACATCTGCCGCAGCAGCCTTAAGCGCATCCTGTTCTTCCTGGCTTACGTCCTCAAGGGTATTACTGTACAGGTTTCCGCCGCCTGTCCGGACATAGGCATAGACGTCCAGCCCCGAGAGCATGCGGTCGAGGACGCTGGGCCAGTTGCCCAGCTCGTTATATACATTCATCAGCGGCCGGCAGGAGAACTCAAAGACCAGTCTGCGGCCGTCATCTGTGCTGATGGGGAACATGATGAAGGCCGTCCCGTCCTGCGCTTCGGAATCTTCCCCCTTCTCTTTGGAGGGGGAATAGAGCTCCAGCACAGGCGTGCGCATCTTAAGTGTCTCGATCCGCGTCTTAAACTGCTCTTCCGGCATTCTGGTCCCGGTGGTGCTTAACAGTGTTCCGCGCTCATCCATCAGAGAGACGCTCTCTGCACAGACCACAGAGCAGATCTTCTCCAGCTTTTCCTTTGACGAAAGACCGCTGTAATCCCGGTAAATCCTTGCACCAAGCTCGCCCCGGGACATAACATCTTCTTCAAACACATGGCTTCGCGCCGTAAACTCATCCTCGCGCTCCTGCACAATGACAGGTACCTCGCACAGATACTGATCCAGCATGCGAATCTTGCTGTAACCGTCCAGAACGAGTCCCAGGGAAAAGACGATCAGGGCAACAAGCAGTGTGGTCAGCAGGGTAAAAGCCTGAAGCTTTTTTCCACTTTCTTTCCTTATCGTGGTTCTCACCTGCTTTAAACGGTTCATGATATTCCTCCTGTTATCCTGTCTTTGATGGGGCCGCAGGACAGCTTTCCGTCCGAGACGATAAGTGCCTTGGGATAGGCTTTCCAGTCAAGGGCACTGACGCCTTTGATCTCATTCGTATACAGCCGCAGGGCAGATCCCTTTATGTATTTCTCCAGGAGGGTCTGCAGTACCTCCGAGAGATCATTATTCATCACGCTGCCGTACAGCTGCAGGGCATCCGCATTTCCCAGCAGCACGGCCGCAGCATCAACCGTACCCGAACCGAGCTGTTCCAGCAGGGGTTCCGTATCCCAGAAGAGCAGGTGTACTTCATTTCCGCCTTCGGAAAGTTTCACAGCGGTCTGATACATGTAGTAAGCGTTCCGCTGCTCAAAACGCTTCTCCCTTGCTTCGAGGGTATCGGAAGTGCCGGTGCGGCCCGGAACATCGTTCTCCGGGGAGAATAAGAATTCCTCATATCTCTCTGTGCCGATAAAGGAGCGGAATACCGGCAGTTCATTGCGGGGGATGGCCAGGATAAATTCAATGCCGGAAGCTGCGCCGTTCTGATAGGCGAGGTACACGTCCTCAGGAATCCATGTTCCGTCACAGGTGGGGGCACACAGATCCTGCCAGAGCTTCTGGGAGGCATCCTTCAGGGCCTTCGGGGACAGAGCGGCAAGCTCCGCCATCGTCGATGTCTTTGTCTCCTTTAACAGGTCTTCGGCCAGAGCGCGGGAGGTATCGGTCGTCTCATAAGCGCCTTCCGGGCTCCCGAAGAATACGAACGCTTTCTGGAACAGGCCCTTTGCCCGGGGGCTCGCCGCAAGCAGGCAGATGCAGGACGCGCCCGATTCAAAGCCCATCACCGTGATCCGGTCGGGGTCACCTCCGAAGGCAGCGATATTCTCCTTAATCCACTGAAGCGCCGCGATCTGATCCAGAAGTCCCAGATTCCGGGTATCGGGATAAGCCTCTCCGCCGGGAACCTCCGAAAAATCGATAAACCCGAAAATACCGAGGCGCCAGTTAAAGCTGACAACCACCACGTCCGAATGATCTTCTGCAAAATCGTCTCCGTACAGCAGGGGATCTGCAGAGCCGCCGAAGGAAAAGTCACCATAGTGGAACAGCACGAGGACCGGCTTTTTTTCTTCTCTGTTCTTGGGGCTGACCCAGATATTCAGGTAGAGACAGTCTTCACTCTGCCGGTGATGCGCC
>CAMODP010000242.1 GCA_946611445.1 uncultured Eubacterium sp. | reverse complement strand
GACCCCTGTCTCCCCGGAAACTTTATATTCAGCCTTCGCCGCGGCCTTTCCGCAGCAGCTGATCCAGCTTGCTTTCTTTCTTGCCTGCCTTCGGATTCTCGAGCGGTCCTCTCAATCCTCTGACGCTGGTGATGTACAGTCCGCTGATCGTGGCGCGGATCTCTTTCTTCAGCGGGATTTGTTCGTACACATCTTTGTCGCAGATGAAGGTCATGATCCTGGGTCCGACCTTTGCCTTGACGATGTGATATTTTACCCTTCGCAGAAGCTTTGGCGTCTGGTCGATTACCATCTGCGGAAAACCGGCATCTTTCAGCCGCATCTTCTTTTTGTCTATGACCAGCATCGTCACGTTTTGCTTTGCCGCGTCTATCTGTGCCTGCTGCTCATCCTGCCTTTTCCGCGCACGCTTGCCCAGAAAATAGAGGACGATGATTGCGATGGCGAGGATGACGGCGATGATCAGCAATATCATCCATGGTTTCATGGCATGTTCCCCCTTCTTCTTAATCTTAGATATGATAGCATTTGTTTCATCAAAAGGCAACTGATTTTACAGTTGCCCGCCTGTCTGATTTGCGATATGATAAAGCATGTATGATTATGTGGAAAAACCTGTTTTCTGCGTGGATACGCGGCACAGGAATGACTGAGGGAGAAAATGGCAGAGAAGAATAATAATAACGGCGGGCAGACCGGGAACCTGCCCTCGGGCAGTGTTCACCAGCCCCTGCTGAAGACAAGGCCGGATACGGCCGGCCGGAACCGGCAGAGAGAACGCACGCAATGGAGCGCGTCAGAGACTGATGCCGCCTCTTCCGGCAGGCGGAAAGGCAGCGGGAGCAGATCTGCCGGTTCAGCCATGAGAAGAAGCGGCGCCGCAGGCGGAAGGGGCAGCTCCGGGAAAACCCGCGCAGGCAGTGCTTCAGGGAGAAGAAATGCCGGAACGGGGAGCGAGGCGGAGCGGAAGAAACGCCTGAAACAGTATCAGGCTCAGAAAGAAGAATACCTCCGCAGGAAAAGGCAGAAGCAGATGCTTCGCCGGATAATGCCGGTGCTTGCGGTCCTTGCCGCCGTGCTGATTCTGACGGGAATTATTGCGATCACCAGGAGGGTCCGCGCGGAGAGACAGCGGAAAGAGGCTGAGGCTGCCGAAGCCGCCGAGATTGCCCGGACGCAGACACAGGTGGGAGCTGAAGAGGTGCTACACCTTTCGTTTCCGGTACTGACACTGGACAAGGAAGAAAAGGAAGACGACTTTGTCGATGAGGATGGCGACGGCATACCGGATGACGAGGGGGAATGGCTAGGCGATGCCGAGCCAGAAGAAGAAGGCCCTGTTATGCTGGACACAGATGGGGATGGCCTGCCGGATACGGAAGCTGTCGTTGATACCGACGGCGACGGCAAGCCTGACGCGCCGGAAGGCGCAGTGGCATATGAAGACGCGGATACGCTGACAGTGGGAGAGTTTAACACGATTCTGCAGGAGCTGTATGCGAAGGATTATGTCCTGGTCGACATCTACGGTCTTGTCGAATCGGGCGAGAACGGATTTGAAAAAAGCATGATTTCCGTTCCTGTCGGCAAAAAACCGCTGATCATTTCCCAGCGTGATGTGAGTTACAGCACAAAGACGGACGGCCATGTCGACAGACTGGTCGCGGAGGACGGCGCAGTAGCTACTGAGTATACCAATGCGGAAGGGGAAGAGGTGATCGGCGAGCAGGATGTCGTGCCGGCTGTCGAAGCCTTTATTCGTCAGCATCCGGATTTTTCCTTCAAGGGAGCCCGGGGAATTGTCGGTGTGACCGGTTACCGGGGGATGTTCGGCTATCAGGTGGCTGTGGATAAGGCTGTGATCACGACACCGATGCCGGATGTCATGGCCAGTGCAGACCGATTCCTGCACGGCGGTGATACGAACTGGGAAACTGAAGACACCCAGACTGATCAGGCGGAAGAAACAGAGGCTGCCGCAGACGGGACTGAGACAGAAGCGGATCAGGCGGAAAATACGGAGGCCGTCGCAGACGGAACGGAGACGGAAGCGGGACAGGCAGATGATGCAGAGGCCGCTGCCGGCGGAACGGAGACGGAGGCTGTACAGGCAGACGGAACGGAGACCGCCGCAGAGGGAACAGAGACGGAGGCCGGGCAGGCCGAAGATACAGCAGCCGAAACAGACGGAACCGGGACAGAAGCGGAGCAGGCAGAAGGCACGGAGACCGCCGCGGACGGCACAGAGACCGATGCGGAGCAGGCAGAAGGCGCTGAGAACGCCGATGCCGGGACCGGGCAGGTGCAGGATGAAGATGATGCGGACATACCGCAGACCTATATCGGAAATGCCGCTGTAAACTCCAACATACAGGAAGTGGAACAGATCATCGATATCATGCGCGGAACCGGCTGGAGGATTGCCTGCAACGGATACAGCCTGCTGAGCTACGGCAGCGAGATCGAAATGATGAAAGAAGATGTGGATATCTGGCAGGAAGATATCGGTTCCATACTGGGGACGACGGACATTCTCCTGTTCCCGAAACAGACGGATATCGGAGGCTGGGGACCGTATCAGGAATCAAATGAGAAATATACATATCTCCGGGATATGGGCTTCCGGTATTTCTGTATAGAGGACAACAGGGAGTATTCCTGGCTGCAGATTCAGCCGGAGTATCTGAGACAGGGACTGCATGAGATCCGGAACTATCATGATTTCGAGGAATTCATGCAGAACGCATAAAAAGTCCGATATTAAGTAAGAACAGGAAGGAAAAGAAAAATGAAGTACAGAAAAATAGCAGGTATCATGATGCTCGCGGGAATGCTTGCGGCAGGGACATCCGTGCCGGCGGCAGCCGCTCCGCTGGTTCTGACGGGGCCGGAGGCTTCAGAGACAACGATGTCCGAATCAGAAGCAGCTGAAGAGAGCGCATCCGGATCAGAAGCAGCTGAAGAAAGCACCTCTGAATCAGAAGCAGCCGAAGAGAGC
>CAMODP010000241.1 GCA_946611445.1 uncultured Eubacterium sp. | reverse complement strand
CACGATGCCGATCACGCGGCCGAAGCCCATGCTGGAAAAAATCTTCGGCATGGTGATAAACATCAGGGAAGGTCCCGCGTTCAGCGCGTTCGGGTCTCCGCCTGAGAAGGAAAACACTGCCGGGATAATCATAAGGCCTGCCATGACGGCAATGCCGGTGTCAAAGAATTCCACCTGCAGTGTGGAGGTCTCGATGGCGGTGTCTTTTTTCATGTATGAGCCGAAGGTGATCAGGATTCCCATCGCGATCGAGAGCGAATAGAACATCTGTCCCATGGCGGAGATGACGGTCATCCAGGAAAAATTAGTCAGATTCGGAACCAGGAAATACCGGACGCCTGCCATTGCCCCCGGACGCGTCATGGAATAGGCGCAGATAACAATCGCCAGAACCACCAGCAGCGGCATCATGAAGCGTGAGACCCGTTCGATTCCATTTTCCACGCCCATGAAGATGATAAAAAGCGTCATCGCCGCAAACACACAGAACCACAGCTCTGCAGACACGCCGTTCGAGATATAGGCGCCGAAAAAAGATTCATCGGCGAGAGCGCTTTCGTGGCCGACTATGTACTCGAAGAGATACTTGCATACCCAGCCGCCGATGACGGAATAATAGGGAACGATCAGGATCGGGATGATGGCATTGATCCAGCCGCCCAGCCGTGTCAGTGGTGTGTCCCCGAAACTGCGGAATGCCCCCACGGGACTTTTCCCCGTGGCGCGGCCGATAGCCGTCTCCGCTATGATCATTGTATATCCGAAGGTAAGGGCAAGCAGCACATAGACAAGCAGAAATATACCACCGCCGTACCGCGCTGCCAGATAAGGGAAGCGCCAGATATTGCCAAGACCGACAGAAGCGCCGGCTGCCGCAAGCACAAATCCCAGTTTTCCTGAAAAACCGCCTCGATTGTTCTGCTCCAAGATCAGGTATCCTCCTAAACTATATATTATGAAACAACTCATCCAGTATAGTTGTTCGGGCGGGAAAAAACAAGCGGCACTTTGCGTCCTTTGTTGTCTCACACGCCGATTTCTGCTATAGTCTATATCTGTGGAAGTATGAAACGCGTTATAAGCTGTCTGCAGGATGGATGAGAACGATGAGAACAAGCGGTATTTTGCTTCCGGCGGCATCGCTGCCCGGAAATTACGGAATCGGGGGCTTTTCGGAAGAAGCCTTTCGCTTTATAGATTTTCTGGCCGAGGCAGGTCAGACCTGGTGGCAGGTTCTGCCGATGGGGCCTACCGGGTACGGGGACTCTCCGTATCAGTCTTTTTCGACATTTGCCGGGAATCCGTATTTTATTTCACTTGACGAACTGGTAAAAGAGGGCCTGCTGACTGCGGCAGAAGCCGCGGCGGCAGACTGCGGACAGGACCCGGCGCAGGTGGACTACGAACGGGTGTGGAAGACGCGCTTCCCTGTGCTGCGGCAGGCCTATGCCCGCTTTGTGCCGGATGAGGCATATGAAGCGTTCTGTCAGGATAACAGGGACTGGCTCGAGGATTACTGCCTCTACAGCGTGATCAAGGAGACGCAGGATCACGCCGGCTGGCTCGACTGGCCGGAAGAACTGCGCGACAGAGATGCCGCGGCGCTGGACCGGATCCGGAAAAGCCGGGGAGAGGAGCTGGACTTCTGGCGCTTTCTGCAGTACACATTCAGTAAACAGTGGGACAGGCTGAAAGCCTATGCACATAAAAAGGGAATCCGCGTCATCGGGGATGTGCCGATCTATGTGGCCATGGACAGCGCGGATGCCTGGGCATCGCCGGAGCTTTTCCAATTTGACGAAAACGGCAGGCCGGCAGGCGTTGCAGGCTGTCCGCCGGACGCTTTTTCTCCCACCGGACAGCTGTGGGGCAATCCCCTGTACCGCTGGGACTGCCACCGCGGGACAGAATACAGCTGGTGGCTGAGCCGCATGCGGCACGCCTTCCGGATCTATGACAAGGTGCGGGTTGACCATTTCCGCGGATTTGAAGCGTACTACTCAATCCCTTACGGAGACCCCACGGCTGAATTCGGCCACTGGGAAAAGGGGCCGGGAGCGGATTTCTTCCGTGTGCTGGACGGGCATATGGGCAGGCCGGACCTGATCGCGGAGGATCTGGGGTTTCTGACGGAGGAGGTGCATGAACTGCTGCGCGAGACCGGCTACCCGGGCATGAAGGTGCTGCAGTTTGCCTTCGGCTCCGGTCCGTCATCGGCGTATCTGCCCCACAACTACACGCGGAACTGCGTCGTCTATACCGGCACGCACGACAATGAGACGACAGTGGGCTGGTACAGGAATGCCGCCCCGCATATACAGGAACAGGTAAAGCAGTACACAGGAATGGCTGCCCCGCAGGAGGAAGCTGTGGCGGCTGTGCGCGCCCTGATCCGTCAGGCGATGGGGAGTGTCGCTGATCTGGCCGTGATTCCCATGCAGGATTATCTGGAACTCGGCAATGAGGCAAGGATCAACTTCCCCTCAACCCTGGGCGGAAACTGGCAGTGGCGTCTGCTGCCGGGACAGTGCACGGCGGAACTCGCCCGCCATATCAGAAACCTGACAGAGATATACGGCAGACTGGGCAGCCGGCAGGAAGCATGACCGGGCGGCAAAGGGCAGGCAGAACATCCGCCGGAAGGCATAACCGGACGGAAAAGGAAGACGGGATGCAGATGATACATCGTGAGAAACAATCGGAGAACAGATGGGCAGCTGCCTTGCTGGCGGCTGTTCTTTTGCTGTCCGCAGGCTGCGGCCGGGGCGGGACTTCCCAGGCTTCCGGCGCAGACAGTGTCTCTGCCGGCGGGGAGTTGGTTTCCGCAGACGTGCCCGGCGGCGGCCGGCAGAACGCAGCAGATATGCAGGGTGACAGTCAGCAGAGCGCGGCAGATATGCAGGGTGACAGTCAGCAGAGCGCAGCAGATATGCCCGGCGGCGGTCAGCAAAGCACTGCAGACGCTTCAGGGGAAACGCTCCCGGACGCTGCTTCTGCCGGCGAAGGGCAGGCGG
>CAMODP010000240.1 GCA_946611445.1 uncultured Eubacterium sp. | reverse complement strand
TTCATAAAGTAATAAGGACAGCCCCTGAGAACTGTGCTCAGGGGTTGTTTTACAGGGTATAGAATTTGAAAGCTTTGACACCGGCGCGGCGGAGTCCATCCGGCTGTCCCCGGCTTCCGTGTCAGCGTCCGGTATCAAAACTCTCGAATTTTGCACCACCTAAAAAACCATGATATGACAAACTGTGATATACAGGAGGCAACCGCATGCATGATAAACTCACCAGACGCGATATCGAAAAGATGCAGGAGGAGATCGACCGGCGCAAGCTTGAGATCCGCCCGAAGATTCTGAAGGAAGTGCAGGAGGCCCGCGCGCAGGGAGACCTGAGCGAAAATTTTGAATACCATGCCGCGCGGAAAGCCAAGGGCGAGAATGACAGCCGGATCCGCTACCTGGAAAATATGATCCGCACAGCCGTCATTGTCGAAGATCACTCTGCAGACGACCAGGTCGGCCTGGAGAAAAAAGTGACCATCCGTTTTCTGGATGAGGGCGAGGAAGAGACCTATAAAATTGTGACCTCTGTCCGCGGCAGCTCCCTGCATAATCTGATCACGCCTGAATCACCCCTCGGAAAAGCCCTGTTCGGACATTATGCGGGAGATACCGTCCACGTACAGGTAGGGGCCGGCGGCTATGATGTTCAGATTCTCTCCGTGGCCCGCGCGGACGACGAGGAGGAGACCATCCGCAAATTCTGACGTCATCTTGCAATTGTGAAAAATACATGTATTTTTTGACAGTTTTCTTGACAGACCGTTCTCCGCATAAGATACTTAAATTGGCGGTTTTTAAGATTGCCTCCCGGTGACTGTTCAGAAAGTCCGGCGCACGCTGCTGCCGCGGATGTATGAAAAATGACTCGGGAGTGCGCAGATCCGCTGCAAAAAGAATGGAGGGTCAGTGTGAAAGAAATAAAGAATAACAGACGTCCGTTGATGTTTTATTACGCGCTTGCGCTGGTGGCTCTGCTGCTGATGAATTTTCTGCTGCTGCCAAAGCTCAGCACGGCCAGCATAAAGGATACGACCTACGGGACATTTCTGCAGATGCTGGAGGAAGGCAGCGTGCAGGATGTGCAGGTTGACAGGCAGTCCGGCGTCATCTATTTCACAGACCGGGAGGACAGCCAGTACCGCACCGGCATGATGGATGACTACAGGCTGGTCGACAGACTGCATGATGCCGGCATAACGGAATTTGAGACGCCGATCGTTCAGCAGATGTCCCCGATCCTCAGTGTGATTCTGGGATGGGTGCTGCCTTTTGTGCTCATCTATTTCTTCGGCACGCTGATGATGCGGTCCATGACGAAACGCATGGGCGGCGGGCTCGGGGATGCCATGAGCTTCGGCAAGAGCAATGCCAAGGTCTACATCAAGTCTGAGACCGGTATCATGTTCCGGGATGTGGCCGGAGAAGACGAGGCAAAGGAACTTCTGACAGAGATCGTTGATTTTCTGCACAATCCCGGCAAATACACGGAAATCGGCGCGAAGATGCCCAAGGGCGCGCTGCTGGTCGGCCCTCCCGGCACCGGCAAGACCCTGCTGGCAAAAGCAGTGGCCGGCGAGGCAGGCGTGCCGTTCTTTTCCATCTCGGGTTCTGATTTCGTCGAGATGTTTGTCGGCATGGGCGCGGCAAAGGTCAGAGACCTGTTTAAACAGGCGGATGAGAAAGCGCCGTGCATTGTTTTCATCGATGAGATTGATACGATCGGCAAGAAGAGAGACGGATCCGGCTTTGCCGGAAATGATGAGCGGGAACAGACCCTGAACCAGCTGCTGGCGGAGATGGACGGCTTTGACGGACGCAAGGGCGTTGTGATTCTGGCTGCCACGAACCGCCCGGATTCGCTGGATCCTGCCCTGCTGCGGCCCGGACGTTTTGACCGCCGTATCCCTGTGGAGCTGCCGGATCTGATCGGGCGGGAGGAGATCCTGAAGCTGCATGCCAAGGACATCCGCATCTCTGACAATGTTGATTTCAATGCCATCGCCAGAGCGGCTTCGGGCGCGAGCGGCGCGGAGCTGGCCAATATGATCAATGAAGCCGCACTCAGGGCTGTCCGGGACGGGAGAAAGTTCGTCACGCAGGCAGACCTGATGGAGAGCGTCGAGGTTGTAATAGCAGGATATCAGAAGAAGAATAAGGTGCTGACCAGCCGGGAGAAGCTGATTGTCTCCTATCACGAGATCGGACACGCGCTGGTGGCGGCCATGCAGACGCACTCGGCGCCGGTCACCAAGATCACGATAATCCCCCGGACATCCGGCGCGCTCGGGTATACCATGCAGGTGGATGAGGACGAGCACAATCTGATGAGCCGTGAGGAGCTGGAGAACAAGATTGCCACGCTTACAGGCGGACGGGTCGCGGAGGAACTGGTTTTCCACTCTGTGACGACCGGGGCGTCTAATGATATCGAGCAGGCTACCAGACTGGCGAGAGCCATGATCACCCGGTTCGGCATGAGCGATGACTTCGGCATGGTGGCTATGGAGACCGTTACCAACAAATACCTCGGGGGCGACACGACGCTGGCCTGTTCCGAGCAGACTGCCGGAAAGATCGACGGCATGGTAGTGGACCTTGTGAAGGAAGCTTACGCCAAAGCAGAAAAGATCCTGTCCGAAAACATCCAGAAGCTGCATGAACTGGCGAAATATCTCTATGAGCAGGAGACGATCACCGGAGATGAGTTCATGAATATCCTGAACCGTCCGGCAGAGCCTGACGCAGGCGAACCGTCACTGCCGGCAGGTACGGACAGTGATGCGGATACACCTGTGCCGGCAGGTACGGACAGTGATGCGGATGCATCTGTGCCGGCGGTTACGGACAGTGATGCGGATGCATCTGTGCCGGCGGGTACGGCCAGAGAAGAGGATACGCCGCTTTCCGCGGAAGCGTCTGAAAACGGCGCAGGGGAAGACCTGGCAGAGACATCCGGGAACAATCCGTAAGCAGCTGAATCATGACGGCTGCAGCAGAAAAGGAGGGACAGATGAAG
>CAMODP010000239.1 GCA_946611445.1 uncultured Eubacterium sp. | reverse complement strand
GCCGCAGAGCAGCAGCTTCCTGCTGTTGAGCCGGAATCCGTCTTTACGGAAAACCGCATGCCGGAATCCCGTCTCCGCCTCCTGCCTGTCCAGTATCTCTCCGTCAGAAAGCCGCACCAGTTCCACACGCACGGTGTACAGAAAAGGAGACTCCACATCCCACAGGTGAACGGCAGGAAGTCTCAGCCGCATGCGGAATTGTGTGTGCGTGTCCTGCCTGTTGCCGGCTTCTGTGTCTGTCTGCCCGCCGGCCTCTGTGGCTGTCTGTCTGCCGCCGGCTTCTGTGTCTGTCAGATCTTCGGCAGACTCGGTCCCCGCCGTCAGCGCCTCCAGCAGCATCATTTTTTCTGCAAGGGGCTTGCTGTTGGCCTCCGAAACAATTCCGGGACAGATGCTGATCCTGACACCCAGGCCGGACAGATCCGCCGGCTCTTCAGCCAGGCGAAACTCCGCCGTGAGCAGTCCTCTCACTGTCTGTTCCCGCAGTCTTCTGCGCAGGGAACAGACATCATCCGGAAATGAGGTGACGGCGGCAGCTTCTACGGGCGATACTCTTGCGGAAATAAAGAGGTCTTCCAAGGCCTCTCTTTCGCTTATCTCCAGCCAGGCCTCCCGATACAGGCCGCCGTATGTCATATAGTCGATCACATATCCGAAAGGCGGAATATTCTGCTGCTCCCTGCTGTCCACACGGAGGCTGAGTATGTTTTTCTCTCCATACCGCAGATGTTCTGACAGATCTGCGGAAAAAGCGGTATATCCGCAGCGGTGCTCACAGAGCTTTTCTCCGTTCAGCCAGACTTCCGCGCTGTGGCCGGCTGCCCCGAATGTAACCCGCACGCGTCTGCCGCGCCAGTTCTCGGGCGCATCGATCTCACGCCGGTAGCCGCAGACCATCTGATAGATACTCTCATCGAAATAATCATACGGGGTCTCCCGCACAGTATGCGGCAGCCTCACAGTCTTAACAACAGATTCGTGTTCCCCGCGCAGGAAGTCATCCGTGCAGGTTTCCGTAAACTGCCAGTCATCATTCAGCCAGATTTTTTCTCTCATACAGAAGCCTCCGAGCGGTATCCCGCAGCACTTGTCTGTATTGCGTCATTTGTATTGTGTTTTTCCTATTAATGCTATTATACCCTGTTTTGTAATATTGTACCGAATCGCAGACTGCTTATCAAGAAATGTTTGTCTATTAAATCCCGTTCTGTCATTTTGTATGTTATCCGTATTATATTCTGAATATATTATTTTTACAGCTTTTTTGTCAGATTGCTATTGACAAAACAGGCAGTAATGTGTATTATATAGTCAAGGGTTGAGACACCTCAGAATTCGTCTCAGGAACCTTCGGAATCAAGAGAAAGAGAGGTTATACAGTGAAACTTCTAAATATTCACGTATAAGGGCTGCGATTCCTGATGCGCATAGGATCGCAGCCCTTTCTTTTTTATGTTTTATTGCTTCTGCTGTTATTCCAATCCCATACGGGTCTTCTCCCAGTAAGCACCCATGCTCTGTCCCGGAAGTCCGGTCACTTCATCGTTCAGGTAATTTTCCAGGCCGGCTGACGCGGGATCCCATTTTTCTGCCGCTTCCACCGTCTCATATTCCACTTCTGCGTACCAGAACTCTGTGGGCAGGCCCTTGTCCACATGGGAAACCTCCAGCTTCAGCCCGTCCGGCAGCGCATATGTGCGCCGCAGCTTCGGAATCATCGGCAGGCCGATCAGTTCCTCCAGCTGCCGGAAATGCTCTTCCGCTATCGGGAATTCTATCTCCTGCCTGGCAAGTCCGCCGCCGGATTTAAAACAGAGGATCAGCTCCGTCTGCTCCGGTTTTCCCCCGTTCAGGAGAATCTCCTCGCGGATGCGGACGGTAGGCCTGACTGATATATATCCCTGCCGCATCATCTGCTCACGATAGAGCGGAAGGCCTTCCGGCCAGCCGTCCACCATCCATTTGCGCTCTATTTGCATTTGGGGCCTTTCTTTTATTAATGATTACGGATTGCTCCGTGCTTCGCACTCCCGCAATCCTCCCGCCATTCGGACTTTCGTGGCGCTCTCGCGCCGCTTCGTCCTCATGCCGGGGCATGTCCCTGATTCGTTCAACCGCCTGCAGGCAAGCCTGCGCGGTTTCCGAACCGGGACATTGTAATCACACGTTGAATCTGAAGAGAATCACGTCGCCGTCCTGCACCACGTACTCTTTGCCTTCCATGCGGATCAGGCCTTTGTCTCTGGCGCCGGCATAGGATCCGCAGTCCAGAAGATCGCGGTAATTGACTACCTCGGCTTTTATGAAGCCCCTCTCGAAATCTGTGTGAATCTTGCCCGCTGCCTGCGGCGCTTTCGTGCCGATCTTTATCGTCCAGGCCCGTGTCTCGTCTTCACCGGAAGTCAGGAAGCTCATAAGGCCCAGTGTGCGGTAGCTGGCACGGATCAGCTTGTCCAGGCCGGATTCCGACACACCCAGATCCTCCAGGAAAAGCTGTTTGTCTTCCTCGTCCATATCCGCCATTTCCGCCTCTATCTGCGCGCAGACCACGAATACCTCGCTGTCTTTGCCGGCAGCGTATTCGCGCACCGCCTGCACGTGGGCATTTGAGGCCCCGTCATCCGCCAGATCG
Organism: uncultured Eubacterium sp.; assembly: GCA_946611445.1. Classification (GTDB taxonomy): domain Bacteria; phylum Bacillota; class Clostridia; order Lachnospirales; family Lachnospiraceae; genus Bilifractor. The sequence continues at coordinate 401 of CAMODP010000239.1, read as the reverse complement.
TCTTCGCCGACATTGGCGGCGTAGATCACCGGTTTTGCTGTCAGCAGGTTCAGCTCGCCAAAGGCTGCAATGACATCATCGTCTTCCCCTTCCAGATCAAAGGCTGCCGCGGCCTTCCCGTCTTCCAGATGGGCCTTCAGTCGTTCCAGCATCTGTACTTCCTTCGCCGCCGCCTTGTCGCCGACGCGCGCGCTTTTCCCCGTGCGCGCCATGCGGCGCTCCAGCACCTCCAGATCCGCGAAGATCAGCTCCAGTTCGATCGTCTCGATATCCCGCACAGGATCCACACTGCCGTCCACATGGATGACGTTTCCGTCCTCAAAGCAGCGGACCACATGCACGATGGCGTCACACTCGCGGATATTCGCCAGGAACTGGTTGCCCAGACCTTCACCCTTTGA
>CAMODP010000238.1 GCA_946611445.1 uncultured Eubacterium sp. | reverse complement strand
CGACAGATCGCAGCGCGAAAAACGTGCGCTGCGATTGTCGCGGCGTTCGCCGTATTGTAGAAAATGACAGCACTGCTTCGCGCAATAGCGGGCCGGCCGGATGCTCAAAAAACATCCGGCCGGCCCGGTCCATTCAGATACGGTTTCGGTATCAGACAGCCTGTCTATTACCCCATCATAATCTCAGAGATCGCGTCCATGATCTTGTCGTGGCAGCCGCCGCAGCCCGTGGAGCATTTGGTAATGCGCTGCACCTCGTCAAAAGCGCTGACCACATCCTCAAACTTTTCCATCTGGTGGAGGGCGTTCTCTACATCATAATAGCTGACCTGCTTGCAGTTGCAGATAATACTTCCGTCATTCATAGCTGTATTTCTCCTTTCTGTCATTGCCGGAATGCCTCAGTCATCGGCAGCCCGGGTCTGCCCCTATCATATATGAAACCTCCGGAAAACGCAAGTGTCTTTTTCGGGCCTGAAGAAAACTGCAGGAAATCATGGGAAGCGTATACCCTGACGCATGGACGGACGGGCAGAATACCTGTCCCTCATGCTGCACCGTTCCCGCGGTTCACCGCTAATACCAAGCTCAGATACTGTCCAGAAACGCCAGCGGATCCTCTCCTTCCGGCGTGTGGATGAAGTGCATCAGCATATAGGCACACATAATGGCCACGCGCTCCTCCCGCAGGATTCTGCGGCACTCCGCCCTGTCCGCCAGCACAATCTGGATATCCTCGCTCGCCTCCTGATGGCTGTTCGTGGGCGTGCCGCTGCAGTAACCGTAAATGGTGCCACAGCTTTCATCAGTCATGCCCACTGTCGTATAAAAGGCTTTCGAACAGGGGCCTTCCGTATACTTCGGGACAAAAATCAGGCCTGTTTCCTCGAAAATCTCGCGTATACCCGCTTCGCCCATCGCCTCTCCGGGTTCCACAAGCCCGGCCGGAAATTCATAGACATAATCGTTGATGGGATAGCGCAGCTGGCGGATCAGCACGATTTTATCCTTCTTCTCCCCGTAAACCGCATAGATGATGACACCGTCGGGGCGGTTTTCATGGGTCAGGCATTTCAGGTTTTCCATTCCCTTCGCGCGCGAAGCCACAAAATAAGGCCCCGTGCTTCCGTCCCTCCGCTCTGCCTCCAGCTCATAGAGATTCAGGAAGCGGTTTTGTGTCTGCTGTACTGCGTTTTTCACTCTGTCTGCCATATTGAATGCCTCCCGGATAATCGGTGTAGTATGTTTTGCGGACCGGCCGGATTCATCCTGCCGGATGAGTAATTGGAATTATAATGGAATATATATGGATATTTGTTGACTTTTTGGCTGTATTATGGTATGATATTTCCATCAGGGCTCTGTGCATCACCGGTGAACCGGGTACAGAAGCCGACAGTGTCAACGCAGTATCTCCGGAGGGCTCCCATGACAGTCGAAGAAATGAAAAGAGAAAAAACGGCGCTCGGGCTGACAAACGAACAGGTGGCAAGGCGCAGCGGCGTTCCCCTCAGCACGGTACAGAAGGTTTTCGGCGGCTCCACCGCGGCTCCGCGGTATGGCACGCTCCGCGCCCTGGAAAAGGCTTTTCAGAAAGAAGCCTCCGCGCCGGCCGGAAAGGGCTATGCCTCCGGCTCAGGTCCATATGAAGCCCTTCTCCCTTCAAAAGCACCCTGTGTACGGGAGCCGGAGCCGGCATACGCTTTTGCCCGGCCACAGCCGGCGCAAGGCCGGAAACGCCAGGGTGAATATACCATCGATGATTACCTTGCCTGGCCGGAGGATCAGCGCGTCGAACTGATTGACGGTGTCATTTATGACATGTCCGCTCCCTCCGTTTTTCATCAGGTCATCGCCGGGTCGGTTTATTATCAGCTGAGAAGTTTTGCCGACCGGAGCGGGCACTCCTGCACGCCCTTTATCTCCCCGGCTGATGTTCAGCTCGACCGCGATGAAAAAACCATCGTCCAGCCCGATATTTTTGTCGTCTGCGGCATTGACAGGCTGAAGGAACTGCTGTCCTCAACTCAGGGGAAAAGGCTCTGCGGAGCACCGGATTTTGTCGTTGAAGTCCTCTCCCCTTCCACCCGGGCCAAGGATATCCTGATCAAAGCCGGAAAGTACCAGCGGGCCGGGGTAAAGGAGTACTGGACTGTGGATCCGGAACGCCTGACGGTCATGGTCTATCTCTTCGAGGCTGATGATCTGAATGTCATCCCTTACACGTTCGCTGACTGTGTCCCCGTAGCCGTCAGCGGCGGGGAATGCCGAATTGATTTCCCGGATATCCGAAAACAGCTTGAGCTGTACCAAAGTCTCACCTGATCCGTAAAGCAGGGAACTGATCTGGTTATTTCTGAGCACTCTCCATGCATCGCACCATCTGCCGGATGTCATCCCAGCTGTAACATCTGCGGTAGTTGCTCCCGGGAAGTTCTGGCATTCTGTTCCACGGCCTGTCAAAAACCATCACTTTCAGTTCGGGCAGATGGTCAAAGAATCGGAAAGCCGCAGGGGAATCTTCCACGGCGTAATCGAATTTCATTTTGAGGTAATCTTCGAGTTTAAGACTGTACGCGTCATCTTTAATAAAGCTCTCTCTTCCGTATTTATCCAGACAGAACAGTCTCACATTCTGAAGCCCGTGCCTGTCCAGCCAGGTGCGCGACGGCTCATAGGAGCTGTACGGGCGGCCCGTAATGACAGACACCTGATGTCCCCGGCTGACCCATTCATTTAAAACCATGGATGCTCCGGGCGTCTCGTCGAAAGATAAAAGCGCATCCGGCTCATGTCCCTTGACAAGCAGCAGCTCATACTGCTCGTCGGTCAGGTCAAAGGTCTTCTGCAGATTGAAAAACTGCATTTTCCCGTAAGGCACATCCTTTCCGAACAGGTCCGCGGCAAGTCCGGAAAAAAACCTTGCGGTCTCGCACAGACAATCATCAAAATCGACATAAATATTCATCATGACTCCACATTCTCTATGATCGTTACGCTAAAAACCAGGCTCCGGGAATGACAAAAATGCCATTTCCGGAGTT
>CAMODP010000237.1 GCA_946611445.1 uncultured Eubacterium sp. | reverse complement strand
GTGAACGACAAATCCAGCAGGTTCATGATTTTCGGGCGCGCAAGCAGTTCATCCAGATGGGAAGAGAGCGCACTTTCCAGAGCCTGTTCAAGCCCGGGCTCATGGCGGAAGGCGGCATACATGGTCAGAAACAGCATGATGCCGTATTTTCCGGAGTACAGGGAATTGCCGGGAATTTCCAGGTCATAGCGGCCGTTTTTCATATCCCGCTTCGGCGCGTAGAAAATCATACGGTCAAAGTCCAGCGCATTTTCCCGGATGATGCGGAAGCAGTGCCTGATCATCTGCTCTCCGCTCTCTGACACAGCGGAAAACTGCGGCGAAGAAACAGGGACTGCGGTCAGGCTGCCGGAAGCCGGGGCAGCGATGCCGGATGAAAAGGCCGGCCTGCGAACAGCCTGGTAGCTCCAGTTTTCCAGCATGCCGCCGCCCTCCTGCAGCCTTGCAAGCGCAAGCGAAGTACGGATATAGTGCAGCTGTGCCGCCGCAGCGGTCTCATCCTCCGCAGCGGCAAGTCCCCGGAACGCGATTTCCTCAGGTGAATACTCAAAAAAGCGCCGCACCAGGCATTCCCCGTCCGGGCCGAAGAGGTCATGGGAATCGCCGCGGGCATAGAACAGGGGAATGTCGCGCCTTTTCAACGCGTCATGCTCCAGACGAATGGCCGGCAGAAGTTCCCGCAGCGCGTCCTCATCGCAGGATAAAAGGAACGGGGCATAGACTCTTGAGGTCACACATTCATAGGCGCTGCCGTCCGTAAGACCCCGGAGATTCGTGAAATAATGCAGCAGCTGTGCGTAAACCCGCGTGTTGCGCAGAACAAAGCGCACGGGTACAGACTTCAGACCCTCCAGTTTTTTTGCAATGGCGGAGCGGTGCGTCCGAAGCAGGGCGTTCATGGCGGCAAACCCGTCCGCAACGGCATCGGCATACGCAGATACCTGCACCGGTGACCCGTCGGCGTGCAGAGGCCGGTTTTTACCCTTCACACCGCAGGAACAGAGCGCGCCGATGTTCACGGCGCCGTCCACGCTTCCGCCGACCCATTTGGAAAGCAGCAGTGTGCGGGAAGCGCGAAGGGAGGGAGAACTGTACCGGCTGGTATCGGAGCCTGTCACAAAGCGGCTGCAGGACCAGGGCGTGATCAGCGTTTCCAGATCGGTCAGAACCGGGTCCGGTCCCGATACGATCAGGTTCTCATAATGAAAATCCGAGCCTCCGAGCATGGAAAGGAGGCAGAGGAGAGCTCCGCAGCGCCGGTAAAACAGGGGAAGCTCTGACTCGTCAAGCCGGCAGCGATACGGGATATACTCCGCATACCCGTAATCCTCCCGCTGCAGCACCAGGGGCGCGCGGAGCGAAAGCGAGGGATCGGCCTGCGCAAGAAACGAGACGAGATCGTACCAGAACTGGTCGATGGCCAGAGAGCGCGGTTTGCAGACCAGAGCCTGCCCGTTTTCAAAATGGATGACGGACACCGTCTGCCCATGGTTGTGCCGGTCGGAGAGGTTTCCTTCCACGCGCGCGATGGGAACCGCACTGTCTATGCCGAAACGGCGGGCGATCAGGGGGCGGTCTGTGCCGACACGGCGCAGAAGAAGACACAGATTTCGATGCAGACTGAGAATGCCGTCTGCGAGCAGACGGAACAGAATGGGGTACTCGGAGAACAGGAGAGCATAGCCGGCGCGGTAAAACCAGTTATCAAATGAGGGATATGCCGACCGGTCTGCCCTGGCTTCATAGAAACGCCGCAGGGTTTTCATCGCGGTGGCTGTCAGATCCTCGAACAGCACATTTATGTGAGGGGACGCCCATTCGCGGAAGTCTGCCTGTCCGCCTTCCGGGATGAGCAGCGCTGTCAGCTCGCGAAGGAGAGCTTCGCGGCTGTCATAAGCCCGGCAGCTTTCCGGGCAGAAGCTGTTCCCGGCGATGCCGTCCGCGGCGGCCTCGGAACCGGTCAGGCGTTCAAGCACGGTTTTATACAGGTTATCCGATGTGTCAGCGGGAACAGCGCAGGACGAGAGCAGCTTCTCTTTTCCTGCCTGGTCAAGAGCCCGCAGACGCAGATACAGAGAGATGTCCGCGGAGGCTTTCCCGGCGGACAGGTGTTCGCATAGAAGATCGCGGTACCGGACCGTTCCGGGCATTGTGCGATCGGGATACTCGTCGAAAAAGAGGAAAGATGACATAGCAGCCTCCTGAAAACAGAAATCCCGCAGTCAGGTTTTGGAAAAACCGGATTGCGGGATGATTTTTGAGGGCGGTCCACTAAATCCCTGTCTGCGGCCAGGCTCTGCCCCTGCGGGGCAGCCGGATTTCAGCAGCAGCAGGAATCCACACAGGACGAACCGCATTCGGTAGCGCCCGTCTTTGCGGAGAAACCGTCAATTTCCAGATCGTCATCGGACATGGTTTCAATGAGTTCGAAATCTGCAAGCATGCTGCAACCTCCTCCTTTTCATAAGCGGTATTGTAATGATGTTGGGGTTCATTGTGATGCCGCGGACTGTTCTGTGCTTTACATTCCCTGCATCACAATAATTATACCGCCTGAAACGGCCGTGTCAACCGCGTTCGATGGTGGCAAATACGGTTTCCGTATGGTATAGTAATTGCGTTCGGGGCCTCCGGCGGACCACCGCCGCGGGCGGAAAGGATGAAGACATACGTGAAAGAAAAACTGGCAGACCGGATTGTGCGGTTCCGCATGCTGATCCTGCCCATCGTGCTTCTGGCTGCCGTCTTTGCCGGTACATGCATCGGGCGGACAAACATCAATTACGATCTGGGACGCTATCTGTCAAAAGACACCATGACCCGGCGGGCCCTGGAGGTTATGACCGGAGAATTCGGTACCACGGAGCAGCTGCGGATCATGTTTGTCGATCCGGAAGACACCTCGCTGCAGGAGATTCTGAACACGCTGCGGGATCTTCCGGAGGTGCGGCTCTGCACCTATGACGGGCAGGAAAGCGTGCGCGTTTCGGAAGGGCGAACCTGCTGTCTGGTCACGCTGACGCTCAATGAGTGCGACGCCGGAGAACT
>CAMODP010000236.1 GCA_946611445.1 uncultured Eubacterium sp. | reverse complement strand
GCCTCCCGGCGCCTCCCCCAGCTTCTCCGCCCGCTCATAATCTCCCTGCATGTAATACGTCTCCTGCAGATACCTCCTCAATTCTCTCTTCTTTCGCACATAGACCAGCGCCCCGCTCTCATCCTGCCCGCACAGTGCGATCCCCTTCTTCAGCAGACGCACGGCATGCTCATAATCTCCCCTCTCCAGCAGCATATTGGCTGAGGGGACAAGACACTGATCGATCAGATCCAGACTGGATGTATATACCTTCTCAAAACTCCTGTAAGCCCGGCGCAGCGCGCCGTACACCTGCTGCGCATCCGCCTCTGAGTAGGTATGGATCCAGGCAAGAAGCATAGAACAGTACCCCTCAAGTTCCGGATCCTCGTCGAACCCGGCCGCATACCGCTCCATCAGGTCACGCAGCAGCCGCTTTATCTCCCTGTACTGTCCGGGGGCCCCTCTGGTAAGCAGGATCGCCTTCGAGACGAGATATCTGGGAAGAAGTTCGTCCTTCCGGCTGTACCCGCGCACCCTGCGCATATGCCCGATCGCCCGGTCAAGAGACCGGAGTAAAAGCTTCCGGTCACTCAGGTGAACGGCATCATACTGTCCGTCCAGCTTCCCGTCATAGTATCCGGCGAGCATATCGTAATAAATTGCCTGCCGACAGTGCTGCGTGTCACGCGACCTGCCATACTTCATGAATCCGGAAACATACTGCTTCGTCTGCTGCAGATACGCCCAGGCGCTCTCGTAATCCTCCGCCTCAAGGTACACGTTCACCAGCAGCTCGAGCAGTCTGATCTTTGCATCGTCCTCGGTCAGGATCTCCTCCAGGTCTTCACGGGCGAGCAGCTCCAATATGTGGGATTCGATATAGTCCTCCTGGTCGTGCGGCGAGCAGAGCAGCACGAGTGCGAGCAGATTGCAGTATTCCCTTCCGTCTAACCCCTGCTGTTTACAGCATTCCAGGAAAGTCCGGGCGGGAAACAGCCAGAAAAACAGTTCTTCTCTGTTCCTGCGGGGTATACCGGCAAGCTTCTCCTTCCACCCGGATGCTATCCTGCTGATCTGTTCCCTGCTCTTCTCATCCCAGGACCAGGCGCAGACCATTTCACGGATGACCGGATGCATCACCAGCTTCTCCTGATCCGCCTGCAGCCAGCCGCTCTCGGTCAGCTCCGCCGCTCTCCCGATACCGGAAGAGCCGGCCACGCTCTGATAGAGAACGCGGTCGACGCCGGTCGGCCCGAAGAGCGCGATTGTCTGAAGAAGCTCTTTCTCAGCCGGGCGCGCCACGCTGCCGCAGGACGCCCGTCCGCAGAAGACAGCATCCAGGGTGTTGAGGATCGTATCGTGGTAAACCGCACGATCCTTGTGAATCCGCACCTTTTCGGATGACATCTGTGAGAAGCCGGCCTCCCTGATGACCCGGGCGGCTTCCGAAGCGGTATAGAAGCCGCCGCGGATCTGACTCACAATGAGTTCCACCGTCAGTGTATGCCCCTGCACACTGTCGATTATACTGTTCACATGCTCCGTCTCTTCCGGTCGAATAGTCCGGCGCAGATGTACCTGAAACAGGCCAGTCAGCTCATTTCTCCTCAGCTCTTCCACTTTTATGGTTTCAAAGAGATCCCTCATCCTGTCGCTTCTCGAGATCAGGATGACTTTCCAGCCGATTTCCAGTATGACCCGGAGGTCCTCATCGAGATCCCCCTCGAAATCATCGATCACAAGCAGATGCCTCCCCGCCGCGCAGATTCTGCGAAGCAGCCGCACCTTCCGCTCAAAGAATTCATCCCTGGTCTCTTTTTCATCTTTCTCCAGCAGATGAATGTCCAGCGAGGGATCGATCACAGTGTCCCTGACACTTCCCCGATAATGGATATACGAGACAGAATCCAGGCTGCCGGCACAGTCACAGACCAGTTTTTTCGCGAGTACGCTCTTTCCGATTCCGCCCATCCCGCAAATCAGGAATGCGTCTGTTTTTCCGCCGGCGAACCATTCGGCAAGCGCCCTGTATTCCTTTTCTCTTCCGATGAGAAGCGGTTCCTTCAGAAGCCGGAAGGACCGGATGTAGGGCATGTTCCTGCGGGCAAGATGCGCCAGCCCGTCCAGCGCACGGATAACCTGGTCCATATCGCTGTACCGGTCCCGGTAATAGGGCGCCAAAGTGCGGTGGAAAAAGTCTGTCAGTCTCCTGAAAAGCACCTCCGGATAGAGATCCGCATCCTCCAGCACGCTCTCAAAATCGTAGACTGTATCCTCAACGCACTCCAGCGCCATGGGCGTGTGGTGGAAAATCAGACAGAACAGCGTTGCCCCAAGGGAGAACACATCCGAGTGGACGCCGGTTTTTTTCAGGTCTCCCGTGCGCAGTTCAAGCGGCGCATAGCCGTTTGTCCAGCGCAGCCTGTCTCTCTGTACATCTCCGCATTTCAGGCTCTCAATCGCTATGGGCGAATCAAAGTCAAAGAGCTGGACAATATCCGTCTTTTCCCTCAGCACAAAGATATTCTCCGGTTTCATGTCCAGATAAAGAAATCCCTTTTTGTGCAGGATCGAAAGGAGACGAGCCGCGGATCTCATGATGGCAATGTTCTCCTCGAGCGGACGCTGATCCGCGCCGGACAGGACAGCGCCGGCCATATATGTTGTGATGGTGTAATACGTTCCATTCGCCTCGTACAGGTCAATGGCGGCTGCGATGGAATTGGTCAGATTGATGTCGGAAAACAGGCCGCTGCTTGTCAGGAAGGCTTCCCGGAAGCGCTGTTTTTCTTCCTCAAAAACCTGCTTCTCTCCCTCCGGCGGTTCAAGATGCCCGCTGTCATCCCTTCTCAGGCTGATGCGCGAAGGGCAGCACTCCTTGATCCGGACAGGCTTCTCTCCGTTCAGGTTGTCCCTGTAGCTGCCCTCATAGACAATACAGCTGCTTCCTCTCCCGATCTCCTTCTTCACAGTAAAACGACGCATCCCGCCGTCGGCATTGGCGGCAGCGATCACTGCGCCGCTCTCCAGCGCTTTTCTGATATCTTTCATGAGGGTTCTCTCCGCTTCCGGACTTTTT
>CAMODP010000235.1 GCA_946611445.1 uncultured Eubacterium sp. | reverse complement strand
CTTGTCAGACAGATCCCGGATGGGGTCCGTGATCTGCCGGGACGTATGGAGGGAATACATGACGATCAGGATCGTCATGACTGTCATCACCGCGACAGATACCAGAATCAGGAGAATGCTCTGGGTATGAAGGGAATCTTTCAGACGTGCCAGCTCCTGTACCTCGTCATCCATGAAAGCGTGCATATAGTTTTCGATCAGCAGGGTCAGGCCGGTCTCTCCACGGATATTCCGCTCCAGCAGCTCCATGCGCTGGTCATAGGATTTGGTGCCGGCGATCTCGATCATATAGGAGCGCAGGTTGGCGCACATGTCCAGCATGCTGCGGGCGCGCCACTGATTGTCCGGAAGCGTGGTGATCTCCTCCAGACGCCGCAGGACTTCTTCCGCCTTGTCGAGCTCTTCCATGGGAAGATCCTTTTCCGACACCTCGGAGCGGGGCCGGATTACATGATTGTACATGGCCAGGTCCAGGGTGTTTTTAAACTCCTTGTTGAAATCTGCCGCCGTATCGGCGCAGAGCAGGGCATCTTCGTACCGGCGGTTGACAGAGATCAGCATCAGACTCAGGAGGACCACCACGAGGACGAGGGAGACGGAGATCATGGTCAGCATCCTGCGGGTCAGAGCGCGGATGCTGCGGTGCTTCTGTCTGGGCGGAGCCGCACCTGTAAAATTGTTCGCAGAATAATCCTTCATGATTATAGTATAGCATAACGCACACTTCTGTCAGACAGATTTTTGCAATTCCGAAAAAAACACAGGTTTTCCAAAAAAAATGTCATTTTCCCTTCCGAAAACGTGTACGTACACAGTGTATACAAAAAATTATAGAGAAAAATCAGAAAGATACTGAATGTTTTTGGATAATGCCCGAAATATAATAACAGCATAGCAATCGGAGGTGCAGAAAAACACGATTTTGCAGACAATCAGAAGGAGGTTTCTAAAATGAAGAGATTTACAAGTCTGGTTCTTGCCGCAACGATGGTAACGACCATGATGGTGAGCGCGACAGCCGCCATGGCAGAAGACGGACCGATCAAGGTCGGCATCATCAACAACCCGCCCTCAGAGTCCGGATACCGTGAGGCAAACGTCAATGATTTTATTGATGTCTTCTCAGAGGAGAACGGCTATGATGCCAGCTTCTACTACAGCATCAAGAATGATGAGCAGCTCAGCGCGGCCCGCCAGTTTATCACAGACGGCGTGGATTACCTGCTGATCTCCGCCGCAGAGACAACCGGATGGGATTCCGTACTGCAGGATGCGCAGGAAGAAGGAATCAGCGTATTCCTGTTCGACAGAATGATCGACTGCGATACAGATCTGTTTGAGGCAGCTGTCGTATCTGATATGGCAATGGAAGGTGAGACCGCTGTCAACTGGCTGCTGGACCAGGGCCTGGATGAGTACAATGTCATTCATATCCAGGGCGCCATGGGCAGTGACGCGCAGCTGGGACGTACCGGCGCGCTGGACGAGCAGTTCGAGGCCGGCACCATGAACAAGGTCGTGCAGCAGACAGCTACCTGGGATGAGGCGGAAGCCAAGAAGATCGTGGAATCCGTCATCAACTCCAAAGAGCCGTTCAACGTAATCTATGCCGAGAACGACGGCATGGCAAAGGGCGCCGTAGCCGCTCTTGACGACGCAGGCATCACCCACGGCGTTGACAAAGACGTCATCGTGATGGGCTTCGACTGCAACAAATGGGCTCTGAGAGAACTCCTGGCAGGAAACTGGAACTACGACGGACAGTGCAGCCCGTTCCAGGCACAGGTGATCAGCGACATGATCCAGACACTGGAAGAAGGCGGCGAGATTGAAGGCCTGAATGACGCGAAGCAGATCATCTCTGTAGAGAAAGGCTTCGATGCCACAGAGATCACCGAAGAAGACATCGAGACCTACGGCCTCGGCGAATAATCAGAATCGCTGAAATATACTGACTGACAACTAAGCAAAACAGCGCGGTGTGGAACAGGTGGAGTTGATCCGCGTTCCGGACCGCGCTGATTTCTATCAGGACAGGAGACGGGCAGATGGAAAAAGATACGGTATTGACAATGCGGGGGATCTGTAAATCCTTCCCGAACGTAAGGGCCCTGAGCAATGTGGATTTTACCCTCAGGAAGGGGGAGATCCATGCGCTGATGGGGGAGAACGGTGCCGGAAAATCCACGCTGATCAAGGTGCTGACAGGTGTGTATTCCAAGGATGAAGGTGAGATACGCATAGAAGGGGCTGATGAGGCGATCACGATCCGTTCGCCGCAGGAAGCGCAGAATTACGGGATCAGTACCGTATATCAGGAGATCACCCTCTGCCCCAACCTGACGGTCGCAGAGAATATGTTCATCGGCCGTGAAAAGGGTATGCGTGTAAAATGGAAGGAGAGAGAGACAAGGGCCGCCGCCCTGCTGGACAGCCTGGGCATACCGGCCAGGGCCAGGCAGCAGCTGGGAAGCTGTTCTCTCGCGGTGCAGCAGATGGTCGCCATTGCCAGGGCAGTGGATACGGACTGTAAGGTACTGATTCTGGATGAACCCACATCCTCGCTGGATGACAAGGAAGTGGCCATGCTGTTTTCCCTGATGAGAGACCTGAAGGAGAGAGGGGTAGGCATCATTTTTGTCACCCATTTCCTGGAGCAGGTCTATGAGGTCAGCGACCGGATCACTGTCCTCCGGAACGGGGAGCTGGTCGGCGAATATGAAGTGAGCAAACTGCCGCAGGTAGAGCTGGTGGCAAAGATGATGGGCAAGGAACTGGAGGGTCTGGCATTCATCAAAAAAGATGCCGAAGCGGCGGCTGACTCACAGAAAAATGTGTATTATGAGGCACATGGCCTGTCCAGCGCCGAAGCAAAGCCCTTTGATTTCCATATCGGCAGGGGGGAAGTCAACGGATTTACCGGTCTGCTGGGATCCGGCCGGAGCGAGAGCGTCCGGGCGATCTTCGGAGCGGATCACGTCACCGGCGGCTCGGTCAGTGTCGACGGAAAACCGGTGAAGATCTCCAAGCCAATCCAGGCCATGAAGCAGGGTATCGGCTATCTGCC
>CAMODP010000234.1 GCA_946611445.1 uncultured Eubacterium sp. | reverse complement strand
TGCGGACGTTCGCTATTACACTTTCAAAATGTATATACTTACATAACCTATCATAGGAGGAAAAATATGTACGCATTCTACGGCTGGGAAACCGCCGATATGACCGACGCGCGCGGCCTTACACCACGGGATTACTACGATTTGCTGTCTGACATTTGGTGTGCGGATACCTGTGCTCCCAGGATGCGGGACGAGTGGACGCCCGAAAACCGGACGCTCGGGCAGTGTTCCATCACTGCTTTCCTGATGCAGGATCTCTATGGCGGAGAGGTGCGCGGCATACTGCGTTCAGGCGGCAACTATCACTGTTTCAATGTGGTGGACGGCCGTACGTTTGATCTGACCAGTGAGCAGTTCGGAGATGAGGTGCTGGACTACAGCAGCTGCCCGGAGCAGTTCCGTGAGATCCATTTCGCAAAGGAAGAAAAAAAGCTGCGGTACGAATTCCTCCGGGACAGGCTGATGGAGAAGCTGGAAAAGCTGGAAAAGCTGGAGAGGCCGGAAAAGCCGGAAAAGTTGAACCGGCCGGAAGAACCATCGGAGAAGCAGGCGGAAAGGCAGCCGCAAAATGACCGGATACAGGCCGAAGTCACACTGAAAAAAGGCGAAGGGCGCCTGCTGAAGGCAGGCGGACTCCGGATCTTTGACAATGAGATCGCGGGGGTTCGGGGCACATACAGCAACGGCTCCCTGGTGCGCGTTTCTGATTTTGACGGCTACCCCATGGGGACAGGGTTTATCAATGACAACTCAAAAATCCGCGTCCGTATGCTGACAAGAGATCCGAAAGCAGTGATCGATGAGGCCTTTTTCGAAGAGCGTCTCCGCGCGGCCTGGGAATACAGAAAGCGCGTAGTCGACACATCCAGCTGCCGTCTGGTGTTCGGGGAGGCGGATTTTCTGCCGGGACTGACCATTGATAAATATGAAGACATTCTGGTTGTGGAGTCGCTGGCGCTGGGCATCGACAGGTACAAGGAGAACCTGCTGCGGATCCTGCTGCGTATTCTTGCGGAAGACGGCATCCGGATCCGCGGAATATATGAGCGCAGTGACGCAAAGGAACGCCTGAAGGAGGGCATGGAGCAGAAAAGCGGCTTCATCGGGGAGCCTTTTGATACGGATGTGGAGATCACGGAAAACGGCGTGAAATACACCGTCGATGTGGCGAACGGACAGAAGACGGGCTTTTTCCTCGACCAGAAATACAATCGTGCCGCGGTACAGCGGCTCTGCCGGGGTGCGGATGTACTCGACTGCTTTACGCATACGGGATCCTTTGCCCTGAACGCGGCATATGCGGGCGCGGCGCACGTGACCGGCGTGGATGCCTCGGAGAGAGCCGTGGAGATGGCCAGACGCAACGCGGCGATGAACGGCTTTCCGGAGGAACAGGTGGTATTCCTGACGGCGGATCTGCTGGAGTGGCTGCCGGAACAGGCGGCGCTTGGGAAGCAGTATGATGTGGTGATCCTGGATCCGCCGGCCTTCGCCAAAACCAGGGCAAATGTGAAGAATGCGGTGAAGGGATACCGCGCCGTGAACCGGAACGGCATGAAGCTGGTAAAAAACGGCGGTTTCCTCTGCACCTGTTCCTGCTCGCATTTTATGACGCGGGAGCTGTTTGAAACCATGCTGCAGCAGGCCGCCGCAGAGGCGCATGTCCGCCTGCGGCAGGTGGAGGCCCGCGCCCAGTCACCGGATCATCCGATCCTGTGGAGCGCGGCGGAGACGTATTATCTCAAGTTCTATATTTTCCAGGTGGTGCAGAATTTCTGAGGACCGCACAAAAAGGGCAGCGGATTAGCCGATCCGCTGCCTTTTGCTGCAAGGCGGTGTTAATCTCAGCTGCCGGAACATGGGCTCAAAGTCAGCCGGCGCGGCAGTCAGACAGTACCGGCATGATCACGCAGAACCGGCAGAAGACGCTTTGAGAGCATACCGGTCAGAATGCCTGCGGCCAGGCCTGCCGGAAGCAAAACCGGCAGATACCAGAAGACAGATGTGCTCCTGAGAATACACGAGGCGGCTGCAAGCTGGCCGATATTGTGGCTCACGCCGCCACCGATGCTGACACCGACAGGAGAGAAGCCTCCCTTCCTCAGAAGGGCCAGCATGACGGCAAAGCTGAGAAGCCCTCCTGTCAGGGAATAGACAATAGACACGCCGTTTCCGAAGAGAAATCCCAGCAGCAGGATCCGGGCGGCGGAGACAGCCAGTACTTCCTGCGGCGGCAGGCAATACAGACCAGACAGGATAACGAGATTCGCCAGCCCGGGTTTTATCCCTGGAATGCCTGGCGTAAGCGGAATAAGCGATTCCACATAACTGAGAATCAGGGCGAGCGCTGTCAGCATGCCGCCCCGCGCGATTTTTGCTGCCATGGAAGGGCTCCTTAATATGCAATTGTATCGATGTCCCCGGCCTGGAGGGCGGGATCCGGCGCATCCGGTCCGCTTCCGCTTGCGCGGAAGGGAGCAGATCTGCCCGGACAGCCGTACAGAAGAGTGCCCGGGAGGGTGTGCAAACCGGCGAAGAAGCAGCATTTGCCGAGACAAGTCCTGCGGCAGCCAGCCCGGATGTGAGGAAGCGGAGATATTTTCCGGCGCCGGTCACTGCTTCAGCTGATCCGAGTGGGCGCACAGCGCGTCAAAGGATTCCTGACTGATATCATGCTCGATTTTGCACGCATCTTCCCGTGCCGTTTCCGGGTTTACACCGAGACTGATGAAAAATTCCGTCAGTGCCTTATGCCGGCAGTAGATCCTGTCGGCTATCTCTTTTCCGCTTTCGGTCAGCGTAATGAAGCCGGAACGATCCATGGTAATATATCCGTTTTCACGGAGACGTTTTGTGGCATAGCTGACACTGGGCTTTGTTACGCCGAGCTGTTCTGCCACATCAACAGAACGGATGTATCCGTGCTGTTCCTTCATCATAAGCATGGCTTCCAGGTAATCCTCGGCTGATTTCTGAATGGTCATAGACATTGGTATTACACTCCTGTTTTTCGAACTGTTGTTTAATGCCTCTAATATTCTAACATTATCTTTTGGGCATTGCAAGCAGTAAAAGCAA
>CAMODP010000233.1 GCA_946611445.1 uncultured Eubacterium sp. | reverse complement strand
TGTAATCATAGCATATCCTGCCGCAGGATTCAATTGTCAGGACCTCTTTGCCTCAGCCCCGGTCCTGATCTGCAGGTACCGGGTGTAGGCAGAGAAGGCCGAGGGGACCGGATAGTCTTTCTCAATCTGCTCTGTCCCGGCGAGAAACCAGTCTCCGCCGCTGCCCTCCGGCTCCGCTATTCTGATCTCGTATGCCGTCATATGCCATTCCACATGCGTGAAGATATGCTTCGCGGGCTCCAGCGGCCGGATCTGGAGCGGGACAAATCCCGCCTCTTCGGCGGCTCTGAGAGCCTGCTCCCTGCCGGCTGTGCCCTCCAGGCTCGGAAATTCATACAGGCCGGCGAGCAGCCCTTTTTCCGGCCTTTTCCGCAGGACGACATGCTTTCCGTCTCTGATCAGCAGCACTGTCCGGTTCTCGGTCCTTCTGGCTTTTCCGCGGCTGCGGACGGGATACCGCAGTTCTTCCCCCTCTCTGCGGGCCCGGCAGGATGCGGCCAGGGGACACTGTCCGCACCGGGGCTGCGCGTTCGGCAGGCAGACAGAGGCGCCCAGATCCATCAGGGCCTGGTTGAAGCCGCCGGGCGTAAACCTGCGTTCTTCCCCAAAATATCCGCGCATCGCTTCCTCCAGCCGGCGGCTGTACTCCTTTTTCACTGCCGCCTCCCGGACATCCCTTCCGTCCGTACAGAGCCTGGCAAGAATGCGCATGACATTGCCGTCGACAGCCGGCACGGGCTGCCCAAACGCAATAGAGGCGATCGCTCCGGCCGTATAATCGCCGATCCCCGGCAGCCGCAGCAATTCTTCCCGGTCAGACGGCAGGCGCGGCCCGGCCGGTTCTGCGCAGGTCAGCATTTTTGCTGTTTTCTGCATGTTGCGCACCCGGCTGTAGTATCCCAGCCCTTCCCAGAGTTTGAGCAGATCGTTCTCCGGACATTCCGCGAGTGTCCGGATATCCGGCAGCGCCGTCATGAATCTCTCATAATACGGACGGACCGCCTCCACCCTGGTCTGCTGCAGCATGATTTCCGAAACCCAGATGTGATAGGCATCCCTGTCCCTCCTCCAGGGCAGGTCTCTCTGATGCGTTTCATACCATTCACACAGAGGTTCGATCAGGCTCTGCAGTGCGTCGGCTGAAGGTTTTCCGTTCACGGACATATACCTCGATTCTCGTTGTTTTTTTCTGCTCTCTTTGTTATACTCTACATTCGAAAGCTTTTTCAACCGGAGGAACCATTTTCATGGAATGTGATGGCATTATCTTTGATGTGGACGGCACGCTGTGGGATTCAACCGAAACCGTCGCCAGGGCGTACAATGCAGCCTTCGAAGAGACGGGATGCGCCGGCGTTCATGTCACGGCAGACAGTATCCGGCATGAGTTCGGAAAACCCATGGATGAGATCGGCCGCGACCTGCTTCCGCATCTGCCTGCGGATGAACGGACGAGCGTCATGACCAGGTGCATGGAGCTTGAGGACGCCTTTCTCCGCCGCTATCCGCCGTCTCCCTATGCCGGACTGGAAGAAACACTGGATGTCCTCCGGAGAGACTGGCCGCTGTTCATCGTCAGCAACTGCCAGCAGGGTTACATTGAACTCTTTCTGGAGATGACCGGCCTGACGGAACGCTTTGAGGATCATCTCTGCTGGGGTGACACCGGACTTATGAAGGCTGATACCATCCGCCTCATGGCGCAGCGGCACCATCTGGCCGCCCCTGTCTATGTGGGAGATATTGAAGCTGACTGCACGGCTGCCCGCGCAGCCGGATGCGCTTTTGTCTGGGCCTCCTACGGATTCGGGACAGCCGCGCAGCCGGACGCTGTGATCCGTACCGTCCGTGAGCTTCCGACCCTGCTGACCAAAACACACTGACCTGTAATAAACGAAAGCGGCCCGCAGCCGCTGCAAAAATGGGAGGTTTATCATGCATTACCAGTACAAGACAAACGGCACCTGCTCCGTCCTGATCGATTTTGACCTCGAGGACGGCATCATCCACAACGTAGAATTTACCCGCGGATGCAACGGCAACCTGAAGGGAATCGGCAAGCTGGTAGAGGGAAAACCGGCAGAGGAGATCGCCGGCATCCTGGAGGGCACCACCTGCGGGTCCAAACCCACTTCCTGCCCGGACCAGCTGGCAAAAGCCCTGCGCAAGGCAATTGCGCAGTAAGGAGCCTGTATGAACCCTGCGTATCCACGTCTGTTTGTCACGGATCTGGACGGCACACTTCTGACAGACAGCCAGACGATCTCCCCGAAAACACGCGAAGCGCTGGATGCGTTCGTGGCCCGGGGCAATGTGTTTGCCATTTCTACCGGAAGGGCCCAGGACAGCGCCCTTGCCGTGCAGCGCGAAATGGGCCTGGACTATCCCCGCAGCCTGGTAATCTCGTACAACGGTGCCCAGATCTGCGACACCGACACCGGCAGGACAATTTTCCGCACAGGCATTCCGATCCCTGTTGTGGCAGAGATCCAGACACTGGCCGCATCCATGCAGGTGCACGTACACACCTATACGGATACCCACATCGTCACGCCGGCGGTCAACGAATGTCTTCTCTCCTACCGGCAGTACATTCACACGCCGGTTATTGTCAGTGAGGATATGGCCGCCGCGCTGGAAGAGCCCCCGTGCAAGATCCTGGGTCTGGACCTGTATGACCACGAAAAGCTGGATGCCTTCCGGCGGGCCATTCTTGACCGCTGGGGGGATATGCTTACCTGTATCTATTCCAACCCGCGATACCTGGAGATCATCCGGAATGACGCCGGCAAAGGCGCAGCCGTGAAACGCATCTGCGAATACCTCCGCATACCGGCGGAAAATGCCATTGCGGCCGGCGACGCGGAAAATGATATCTCCATGATAAAAGCCGCCGGCCTGGGCATCGCCATGCGAAATGCCGATCCTGCCGTCATCGCCGCAGCAGATGCTGTCACGGAAACCGACAACAATCACGACGGCCTGGCTCCCTTCCTGGAGCAGGCTTGAAGACGAAGACGGGAAGACAACGGTCAAACGAGGAGGAGACAGGGGTCAGACGAGAGGAGACAGGGGTCAGAC
>CAMODP010000232.1 GCA_946611445.1 uncultured Eubacterium sp. | reverse complement strand
CCTGGGCATCACCATGTACGAAATGGTCACCGGACGTGCGCCGTTTGACGGCGACACGACCGTGGCAATTGCCATCAAACATCTGCAGGAAGAAATTGTTCCCCCGTCCATCTATACACCGGACCTGCCGTACTCACTGGAGCAGATCATTCTGAAATGTACGCAGAAAGATCCGGCCCGCCGGTACCTGAATATCGGCGACATGATCGACGACCTGAAGCAGTCGCTGATCGATCCGCAGGGGAATTTCGTGCAGATCGCTCCGCTGACCGTTCCCGGCGCGGGAGCGACCACACAGGTCACGGATGCCGAAATGAAGCAGATCCGCAACCAGGCTTCCGGCGACAGCACGGAGCGGCGGCCGAGCCGGGCCGAGATGGCCGAGCGGCGCCGTGCAAGAATGGAAAAGCAGGAGCGCAGCAGCCGTTACCGTGACAACGACGATGACGACGATGACGATGACGATGGTCCGTCCGGGTTTGAAAAAGCCGTTACGATCGGCGGCTTCATCCTCGGTGCCGTGATCATCCTGATCCTGATCCTCTTTATCGGCAATATGGCCGGCCTGTTCCATTTCGGACGCGGCAACACGCGTGAAACTGCATCCACGAGTGCACAGGTGACGGCAACGCCGACACCGACTCCGGCAGCAGACAGCACCAATACTGCGCAGGTCACAGTGCCGGATATGACGGGCATGACAGTGGATCAGGCCACGGAAGAGGCCAATAAACTGGGCATCGGCGTGCGCCAGACAGGAATGGAAGCTTCCGAGAGCATTGAAGAAGGAAGAATCATTTCCCAGAAACCGTCAGCGGCCAGCGTGGTGGATCAGGGATCCACGATCGAAGTCGTCACAAGCAGCGGCCGTCCGATGATCGCCGTGCCGACAGGCCTGACGGGAGTGGCACAGTCTGAAGCGGAAAACCGGATCATTGAAGCCGGTCTCCGCACGGAAGTAGAACTGCAGTACAGCGATACGGTGGAAGTCGGTTACGTGATCAATGTCGCACCTACAGAGGGATCGCTCACTCCGCCGGAGTCCACAGTGACGGTGTATGTCAGCAAAGGTGTGGACCAGTCGAACTATGTGACAGTCCCGGATCTGTACGGGTACGGTGAGAATGATGCCAAGGTGTCTCTGGAATCACTCGGTCTGACATATGAGACCGTATCCGGAGAGAGTGATTTCTACAGCAACGGTCAGGTAATCACCATGAGTCCGGAATCCGGCACGCTGGTGCCTCCGGGATCTGTGGTCACACTGACGATCAATGACTATGTGGAACCGACACCGGAACCCACACCGGTCGCGGCCATTGAAGGCGCGTTTGTCTGCTACAGCCCGCTTTCCCAGCCGGAAGGCTACAACGGCGGCAATGTGGATCTGGTGCTGGTGCAGGACGGCAACTCCATTACGTTCTACAGCGGTCCCGATCCGTGGGGCGAGACGATGGTTTACAACACTCCGATCAGCAGCGACTCGGGCAGCACGGCTGAGATCGAGGTTTATGAGGACGGTGTCCTGATCGCGCGGTATCCGAACGTGTCGTTTGAGCAAGTGGGCTGAGTGCGATTTGTATGACAGGAAAGATTATTAAAGGGATTGCCGGATTCTACTACGTTTCAGTAGCAGGATCCGGCATCTATGCTTGTAAAGCCAGAGGAATATTCCGTAAGGACAGGAAGAAGCCGCTTGTCGGCGACCAGGTCGAGATCGAAGTTCTGGATGAACAGGATAAAGAGGCCAATCTTGTACAGATTCTGCCGCGGCGGAATGCACTGATCCGGCCTGCTGTTGCCAATGTCGATCAGGCGATGATTCTGTTTGCCCTGCACGATCCGGATCCGGACGCCATGCTGCTGGACCGGTTTCTTGTGACGATGGAAAAGCAGCAGATCCCGTCCCTGCTGTGCTTCAACAAGACAGATCTGGCAGATGACGAAGAAATCAGCCGGTGGATGGAACGGTATGCCGGCTGCGGTTACGACGTATTTACGATCCGGGCGGAAAAAGAAGAGGGCACAGAGGCACTGCGGCAGCGGCTTGCCGGAAAAACGACGGTCGTGGCAGGTCCCTCCGGTGTCGGAAAATCCACCCTGACGAATGTGCTGATGCGCACGGCGCACATGGAGACAGGCACACTCAGCGAGAAGCTGAAGCGCGGGAAAAACACGACGCGGCATGCGGAACTGGTACCGCTGGATGATACGACCTTCTTCTGTGACACACCGGGTTTTACGGCTCTGGAAATGCCGGCGATGGAGTGCGAAGAACTCGCTTCCTGTTTTCCGGAATTCCGCCCCTATCTGCAGCGCTGCCGCTTCCCGGACTGCGCGCATCTGCATGAGCCGGACTGCGCCGTGCAGGAGGCCTGTGCCGGAGGAGAAATCGCGGTGGAGCGCTATGAACACTACCGGCGGTTCTATGAGGAACTGAAAGAGGCCGAGCGCCGGCGGTTCCGCTGAGGGACGTCTGTTGTTGGCCGGCAGTTCCGCTGAGGAACGTCTGTTGTTTGGCCCCGCCGGGAAGACGAAAAGCCTCGGAAAGCGGTGGAAAGGCAAGATAATATGAAACCCCACCGCTGGCTGAAAGAAAAAAGGCCTCGGAAAGCGGTGGAAAGATATAAGGAAAGCATGATGATCAAGGAGAAAAACATGAGCAGAGAAATTCGTGTATATCCGTCAATTTTATCAGCAGATTTTACGAAACTGGGACAGGATTGTCTGGAACTGCAGGAGATGGGCTGCACCCATCTGCATGTGGATGTGATGGACGGCCAGTTCGTGCCGCCGATCTCATTCGGGGAGCCGGTGATCAAGTCCCTGCGCAAGGCGGTGGATCAGTTTTTTGATGTACACTATATGGGACTGCATCCGGAATACCGTATTGCGAGTATGGCAGAGAGCGGTGCGGACGGCCTGACCATTCATGCAGAGACAACGGTGCATCTGGACCGTGTTCTGTCGGCTATTAAAGATGCCGGCATGGAGGCAGGCGTGGCGCTGAATCCGTCTACACCGCTGAGCGTGCTGGATTACGTGATGGACCGGCTGGATCAGGTTTTGATCATGACGGTCAATCCGGGATACGGTGGCCAG
>CAMODP010000231.1 GCA_946611445.1 uncultured Eubacterium sp. | reverse complement strand
AGTCCATGCTGCGGATCCGGGTCTCGTCGATCTTGGCGATTTCCGCCTCGATCCGATCCGTCACGCTGCGGTCCGCGTCCCGGCCGCCCGCCGTAAAGACCTTGACCCCGTTGTAGATCGCGGGGTTATGGCTGGCTGTTACCATCATGCCGTAGGGCATATTCTGGGTCTTGACCACGTACATGACCAGCGGCGTGGGGGACGAGCGGTTTACCATCAGCGTCCGGAAACCGTAGCCCGCCAGAACTTCTGCGATCCAGTGGGCCGATTCCTTTGCCAGAAACCGCCGGTCATAGCCGACGCAGAGCTCTTTTCCCGCATGGCCTTCTTTTGTCATCAGACTGCAGAGTCCCGCCGTCAGGAGACGCAGATTGGCTTTTGTGAATCCGTCTGCGATCACTGCTCTCCAGCCGCCTGTTCCGAAATGAATCATCTGTCCGCTCCTCTCTCTTTTGTACCGAGCACCACTTCTGCCCGGCATTCGCTCCCGACCGGCAGGATCGGAAGTCTTTCAACCCGGATACCGTCCGCAGTCATGCTCCTGACGCCCTTTTCCACGCCGTCCGGGTTGCTCACATGGATCCTGTAGGTGCTGCCGCGCCATCTGCGCACCACCGTGAATTCCTTCCACTCAGCCGGGATGCAGGGATCCACGATCATGCCGTCAAAGTCCGGCCGGATGCCGAGGAGATACTGTGTCGCGGCAAAATACGACCAGCCCGCCGATCCCGTCATGAAGGGGTGCCGTGCCCGTCCGAAGGCGCTGTGATCGCGCCCGACGACAAACTGACAGTAGCTGTACGGCTCCGCCTGCCGGATCTCGATCCGGTCGTTCTGCAGGGCAGGGCAGAGCGCGTTATAAAACTTCATCGCCCGGGAGCCTCTGCCCAGCTTTGCCTCGGCGACCCAGGCCCAGGGGTTCGGATGGCTGAAAATTGCGCCGTTTTCCTTGAGGCCGGGGTAGACCCTCGTGACAAAGCCGATTCCGTCGTCCGGTTTCGTGTAACAGGGCGCATTCAGCATCAGGCCGTACTCTGTGAAAAGATACTCGTCCACGCTGTCCATGGCCCGGATTCCCTGTTCCGGCGTTGCTGCGCCGGAAATGACGGCCCAGGTGTTCGACTCCATGTGAACCTTTCCTTCCGCATCGGTCTCTGTTCCGATCTTCCGGTTGTCTGCCGTGATGCCGCGGAGGAACCAGGCTCCGTCCCAGAGAACTTCCCGGCAGCGCGTCCGGACCTGCTCCGCGAGTTCCCGGTACCGGGACGCGTCTTCTCTTCTGCCCAGGTGTTCGGCCAGTGCGCAGAAGTTCTCCAGCGCCCAGAGATGCAGGAAGCTCACCATCGCGCTCTCTCCGCCGCCCAGGTTCAGACAGTCGTTCCAGTCAGCCCGCAGCCCCTTGCAGATTCCGTTCTGTCCCACCTGCCGTGCGGAGAAGTCGAGAATGCGCTTCAGGTGCTCATAGACGCTTCCCTCGCCGCCCTCGGCATAGCAGAGCACTTCGTCGATGAATCCGTCCTCTCCGGTCTCCCGGATGTACTGTACCACCGCGCTCACCAGCCACAGCGCGTCGTCGGCACAGGCATCCCGGATGCCGTGGACGATCTGGCTTCTGGGCGGAGTCGGAACAACCGTCGGGGATTTGAAGGACTGCTCCCTTCCCTCGGGCTCAAACCATCTCGGCTCAAACAGGTGCAGGCCGTAGCCCTCCTGCGTCAGCGCCCGCAGCAGCTGAACCAGGCGTTCCCGGCACTTCTTGGGATTGGAGTGCGGGATCGTCATGGCGTCCTGTGCGGTGTCGCGGTAGCCGAGTCCGACGCGGCCGCCTACTTCGATGAAAGACGTAAACCGGGAGAACATCACGTTGATCTCGCTCTGGTAGAGGTTCCAGAGGTTCAGCTCGGTGTTCATGCCTTCGTTCGGCGTCTGCACCTGGAGGCAGCCCAGCTTCTCATCCCAGAACGCCGCCAGACGCCGGAATTCTTCATCCACTCTCGCCGGGCTGTAGGTGTCTCTGGCACGCAAACCTGCCGCCGCGTCTCCCTCGCCGAGGAGGAACAGCAGCCTTGCCTCCTCCCCGGGTGCAAGCGTCAGGCTTTGCTTCAGTGCGGCGCAGTGGTTTCCGCCCTTCTCGAAGCTTCCCGTCATCTCTCCGGTCTCTGCCGCGACAGGATTGCGCTCGGTCCGGTACGGCCCGATAAAACTGTCCCGCAGGCAGTCGAAGCCCTCCGGTTCACGGTCCGCCGTAAAGAACTGAAAGCTGTCCTCTTCATAATGCAGCTCATACTCGATGACGCCCTTTTCAAAGCGGCTGCCCGCCGCATAGAGACTCATCTGGAAATTCCGGTTGTCCATATCCACCTGATGGAAGCTGAACTCCGCATACGGGAACACCGACAGGCTTCTCATCTGTCCGCTGTCGTTGCGCAGGCGCAGGTCCCAGATTTCCACTGGCTCGTCCATCGCGACAAACAGGGTCTGTTCAGCGCTGATTCCGCCGTAGTCGCAAAGATATTTCACATAGCCCAGTCCGTGCCGGCAGGAGAAATGCTCCTTCGGTTTGCCCACCGGCTGCCAGGACACCGACCAGAAGTCTCCGCTCTGATTGTCCCGGAGATAGACGTAGTGGCCCGGGCCGTCCATGGGGACGCCGTTCGGGCGAAAGCGCGTGACCCGATGATATTCCGAACTTCCGCAGATCAGATAACCGCCTGCAGTATGGTTGAAGACGCCCATCATCTCGCCTGTCCCGATATAATTGGTCCAGGACACGGGGACATCGATCCGGTCGATCACATATTCTCTGTGTTTATTGTCAAAATATCCGTACTGCATCGTTTCTTCCTCCTGTCCCATGCTGCTCCCATTATACGCCGCGCCGGAGAGAAAAGAAAACCGTCAAACCTGCCTCTTCTTGTCTATTTTTGCGGACCTGTCCGCAGCCTCGCTGTCTGCTCTTTTGAAAAAACGGCCATGCCGGGGCACAGCCGTGTGTATGCTTCTCGATCTATCCCTGTTCTGTTCCGTTCGTAACGGTTTCCCGGAAGAACAACTGCAGGCTGTTGTACAGGCCCACAAGATAACTGTGATCTTCATGTCCCC
>CAMODP010000230.1 GCA_946611445.1 uncultured Eubacterium sp. | reverse complement strand
TCGTATCACACAATTCTGCTTTGCGCAAGGAAAACAAACCCCTGCCGCATCAGTAATCCTTTGCAGCAGGGGTCTGTCTTTCTGATGTGCCTCGGTTATTCCGACAGATTGACCGCCGTCCCGAACAGCGTATCCGTCCCGATGCCCTGGCTGTTCACTTCATACCACGCAGAGGTGGCTGTATGTGAATACCCTCCTCCGTCATCAACCATTTCATACAGGTGAATGGTATATGTGCCTTTTCCCGCGTCGTAGGTACAGTCTGCCAGCGGCGGGTAAAAACCGTTGTGGCGCTCATAATAGGACTGCGCCATGGAGCAGAGCTCCTGGGAAGAATAGCCGCCGGAAGAAGCGCTTCCGGATGAAGCGATCCCGTCTCTCCGGCTGAAGTAGTTCAGCACGTTGAAGGTGTGCTCCATGCCGTCACTCTCATACTGGATCGTCAGGTTGTCGCTGTTTCCCTCGAAGTGCATCTGCGTGGGCCAGTAAGAGCCTGTCCCGAGATCATCTACGCGGCACACCGTATTGCCGTCTTTGTCCACGACAAACAGATCCGGCCCGAGATAGCCTGCGATATAGAGCTTATCCGATGAGCTGAACACGTAACAGCCTTTTGCCGGAGATCCCTGGAAGTCGTTATTTGTCCATTTCACATTTCCGGTATAGAAATCAAACGCCTTAATGGCACCGGATTCCACCAGATATATGCACCCGTGGTCATTCATCACCAGCGAAAAATTCGACAGCTGGGCGCCCTGATACGAATCCGAATAGTACTGCCATTTGACATTGCCCGAAGCATCTGTCGCAGTCAGGACGGCATACTCCATGCCGTTTCCGTCATAAGACGTGCTCAGATCAAAATGATACGTCTCGGCGTGCGCGATCACGGCAGAAAAAACCATAGTAAGCAATGCAGCGAGCACCGCGCAGATAACCCTTTTTCTTCTCATACGCCGGATAACCTCCCTTCTCTGCTTATCTCTCTGCTTATTTCGCTGCCGTTACAGCGGTGATATGCGGGTTCGGCCCCTCATACCAGTACAGGAAGCCTTCCATATCCACGACATCCCCGATCTTCAGATTCTGCACGGCCTTATACACGTCTGTGGAGGCATCACACAGATAGGACTCGACGGTAAATGTGTAGGTCTCGCCGCCGACAGAAGCATTGAAATACAGATCGTCTCCCTCCTGGCCTGCGCCGTTCCAGCTGTAAAGGAATGCCTCTTCTTTTTCAGAACCTTCCGCAACGGACGGCTCAATGGTCATTCCCTTGAAGCTGACCAGACGGTTCATGCTGCCCTCCAGCTCATCTGTGCCGAGCAGGTCTGTCACGTCCTCTGCTTCCGCCGTAAAGGTGCCGTCCTCAATTTCAAAAACAGAGTCAATGATCTCTATCTCTCCGGCATATTCTGCCTTGTAGCCGGCCACTTTAATCTTGGTTCCCGGCTTGAGCTCTTCGTATTCCTCTTCTGTGCAGGGCATGTTGTAGAGGAAATATGCCCCCTCTTCGCTCTGCGTGTAGAGCGTCGCGGCGCCCTCATACCAGGACTGCTTTGCCTGCACATACGTCTCTACCAGAACCGGGGTATCCAGCTCGGCAGCCGCATACTCCTCATAGCTCATGACATCGCCGTCCAGCGACGGCCCTTCTGCTGCCTCTTCGGCCTCAGCCTCTGCTTCGGATACTGCTGTTTCTGCGTCGGCAACGGCTTCTTCTGCTGCCTCTTTCACTTCAGATGCCGTATTCTCAGCCTCTGATACTGCCGAGGATACTGCTTCCTCAGCTTCCGATACTGCCGACTCCGCCTCTGATGCGGCTGCGGATACCGCTTCCTCTGCCTCTGCCTCTGACACTGCCGACTCCGCCTCCGATGCGGCTGCGGATACCGCTTCCTCTGCCTCCGACACTGCTGATTCCGCCTCCGCAGCGGCAGATGATACAGCCTCCGCAGCAGAAGAAGCTGCCTCTGATGCGGCGCCGCTCTTGCCTCCGCCGGCACAGCCCGTCATCGTCAGGATCATCGCGGACGCGAGTAAAACGGAAATTGCTTTTTTCTTCATAATCAGATCTCTCCTTCCCAAATAAAAACCAAGGACATTTCACTTCTATTATGACACGTTTTTTCCAAAAGTACCACTTGTAATTGAGAGAACGGAGGAGACAGGGGTCTGACCCCTGTCTCCTCCTAAACGCATCAGAGTGACCGGCCTCTGCGTATCCGCAGCAGTGCATACACCCCGATTCCCGCCCAGATCACGAGGAGCGCCGCCAGAAGCAGTTTTGACTCGGCAGGCAGGGGGCCCAGATGCTCTCTTTCATTTCCCGGGCCGGTGCGCGCGCTGATCTGGTCGAGATGGTACAGGGAGCTGACGCTCTCAAACTGCTTTTTGATATAGGCCTCGTTTATCGTCTCCCGCCGGCGGACGGAACGGGCTGTGTTCTCGATCAATGCCCCGGCGGCGTCCCGGAGGGATGCAGAGCCGTTGAACACCGGTGTCGTGAAAGTGTTGGATGTGTTGCCCAGCAGCATCTGCGCGGCCTGAATTTTTACTTCATAGTGCTCTTTGTTGTCCTCTCCGCTTCTCTGCAGGTACTCCTGATAGGCCGCGTCCTCCTGTGCCTTCGCGGTTACGGGAATGTAGCCCTCTGTCTTCGCGTAGGCGATCTGTACCTCATTGGACAGCAGGTATTCTGCGAAGAGCCAGGAAGCCAGGACTTCCTGCGGATCCTTCTTGTTAAACAGGCATACCGACGGACCCTGGGAGATCATCTTCGGATTGTCCGGATCGAATTGCGGAACAGGGCGGACGGCTGTCTCAAAGCGGACGATTTTGTCTTCACTGATATCAGACAGAGGCGCGTCCGAGCCCATCCATGTGGCGCCCGCGGTAGAATCCACCGCAAAAATGCACTGCCCGGCGTTCAGGAAATTGCCCGGGTAGCTGGAGATCTTGAAGGTGGAAAACGCCCCGCTTTTTACGTGCTCCGCCACTGTGTACATGATATCTGCCGCCGCGTCGTTAAACAGCAGAATCTCTCCTTCTTCTGTGGAGTATTCGGCGTTTTGCTGGCGGAGCATCTGGATCATCATATTGTCCGTCGACT
>CAMODP010000229.1 GCA_946611445.1 uncultured Eubacterium sp. | reverse complement strand
GGGCTGATACAGATGGAGAAGTGTCCGGCCTGCCGTAGTCTTGCCGCAGCCGGACTCGCCGACCAGTCCGAGAGTTTCTCCCGCCATGATATCAAAGGATATGTCATCGACTGCTTTCAGCGGTTTGCTCTGAAAAAAGCCGGTGTTGATGTTGAAATACTTCTTCAGATGACTGACCCGGATCAGGGGCTCTTCGTTTCTCTGTTCTGCGCTCATGACGGCTGCACCTCCCTCTTCACGTTCATCCAGCAGGCCGCTTTGTGATCCGCATTGATATCCATGCGTTCACAGCGCTCCCGGATACAGATCTTCATGGCCTCGTCACAGCGCGGCGCAAAGGGGCAGCCCTTGGGCATATTCAGCAGGTCAATCGGCGTTCCGGAGATCGGCTGCAGCTTCTGGCCTGAGTTTGCAGAGGTCGGGATGGACCGCAGCAGTCCCTTGGTGTACTCATGTCTGGGGTTGTAAAATATCTCGTCCGCCGTGCCCTGTTCGCAGATAGAGCCGGCATACATGACGATGATCTCATCACAGAGCTGCGCCACGACGCCCAGATCATGGGTGATCATGATGATTGCCATGCCCATCTTTTTCTGGATGTCCTTCATCAGCTCCAGAATACCTGCCTGAATCGTCACATCCAACGCCGTAGTCGGCTCATCCGCAATCAGGATGTCCGGCTCACAGGCCAGTGCCATGGCGATCATGACCCTCTGCCGCATGCCGCCGGAATGCTCATAGGGATACTGTTTCATCCTTTTTTCCGGCTCATTGACATTGACCAGACGCAGCATTTCCACCGCGCGTTCATACGCCTGCTGTCTGTTGCGGTCTGTGTGCAGCATGATGGCTTCCATCAGCTGTTTTCCGATGGTGTAGGTCGGATTCAGGCTGGTCATGGGGTCCTGGAAAATGATGGAAATGCGGTTGCCGCGGATGTTTTTCATCACTTTTTCACCGGCGCCCACGAGCTCCTGCCCGTCCATTTTGATGGATCCGGACACGATGCGGCCGGTGCCGGCGAGGATCTGCATAATGGAGTAAGCCGTGACGGATTTGCCGGATCCGGACTCACCCACGATGCCAAGGACCTTGCCGCGGTCCAGCCGGAAGGAAACGCCGTTGACGGCACGCACCTCACCGGCATCGGTGAAGAAGGACGTGTGCAGGTCGGTCACTTCCAGAAGTGTCTGCGAAGCATTATTCTGATTGTTTGTACTGACTTCTTTTGTATCCATGAATGTCCTTCTCCTCCCTTACGCGTTCAGCTTCGGGTCGAAAGCGTCCCGAAGGCCGTCACCAAACAGATTCAGCGACAATACGATCAGTGAGATCACGATTGCCGGAATCACCAGTCTGTAGGGGTAGGAGCTGATGCCGTTCAGGGCATCGGAAGCCAGTGAGCCCAGGGAAGGCATCGGCGCATTGACGCCCAGTCCCAGGAAGGACAGATAACTCTCTGTAAAAATAGCGCTCGGGATCTGCAGCGCCGTCGAAATTACGATGACGGATATGCAGTTCGGGATCAGGTGCTTGCGGATGACCCAACTGCCCTTCGCGCCGCTGGCCCGCGCCGACAGGACGTATTCCTGTTCGCGCAGGGAAAGGATCTGCCCGCGCACCAGCCTGGCCATGCTGACCCAGTACAGCAGGGCAAATACGATGAACAGCGAGATGATGTTTGAACCGATCTTCTCCAGGATCGTGCCCTCCAGCACCTGTCCGAGAGAGGCCTTCATGACGACGGCCAGCAGAATGACCATCAGCATGTCAGGCAGGGAATAGATGATATCCACAATCCGCATGAGGATCGTATCGACGATGCCTCCCGCGTATCCGGAAATCGACCCGACCAGCAGGCCGATCACGAGTACGATGATACTCGCGAAAAACCCGACGGCCAGAGAAATCCTCGTGCCGTACACGACACGGATAAAGTAGTCTCTTCCCGCAGAGTCAGTGCCGAACAGGTGCGGGAACACTTTTTCGCCGCCCTCGATCCGGGCCATCTCGCTCCGGGCATATTCAAACGGCTTCAGATTATTGAAAGAAGCGTCAACGGGCTTGCCGGGACGCATGCCCAGCATGGATTCATATTTATACGGCCAGAACATCGGCACAAATATAGCGGCAAGTGTGATGATAACGATGATCCAGAAGCTCACCATGGCGACCTTGTTCTTTTTCAGGCGGTTTACGCCGTCCCGGAAGAAGGTCGTGGACTCCCTCATCTTGACCATATATTCTTTGTCTTCTGCGCTGGCCGGCATCAGGTCTTCCAGGCTGACCTGCGCGCTCAGTCTCTTTAGATTACTGCTGTCCATAATATTCTTCCCCTTCTCCTGTTCTTCGTCTATTCGAGATTGATACGCGGGTCAACGACTTTGTACAGGATATCACTGATCAGATTCATGATGACGATCAGTGTGGCCAGCACAATGGTGGTGCCCATGATCAGCATATAATCGCGGTTGATGATGCTCTGCACAAAGGAACGTCCGATGCCGGGCACCGCAAAGATCTGTTCGACGACCAGCGATCCGGTGACGATGTAGGCCATCATCGGTCCGAAGTATGTAATGACGGGAATCAGGGCATTCTTCAGTGCGTGGCCGAAAATGATGCGGGCTCCGGATACGCCCTTGGCCTTTGCCGTGCGGATATAGTCCTGCCCCAGCACATCCAGCATCGAGGAGCGCGTCAGGCGGGTGATATAGGACATCGGCGACAGGCTCAGCGTGATGACCGGCAGGATCAGTCCGGCTGCCGTGGAGCCGTTCGCCGGCAGCAGCTTCAGCTTGATGGCGAACAAGATCAGCAGCAGCGATCCCATGATAAAGGACGGCATGGATACAAACGCCGTCGTGATGACCATGATGACTCTGTCGATAAAGGTATTTCTGCGAAGCGCGGCGACGGAGCCGAGAACGATGCCGACGATCAGTGCCAGAAAGGCGGCGATGACGCCCAGCTTCGCGGAGGTCTTCAGACCGTCTCCCATTATGTCGATGACCATGCGGCCGCGCTGTTTCAGGGAGGGTCCGAACCGGAAGTGGACCACGTCATTCAGATATGTCAGATACTGTTGGAATACCGGCTTGTCCAGTCCGTATT
>CAMODP010000228.1 GCA_946611445.1 uncultured Eubacterium sp. | reverse complement strand
ATCGCCTATGAGCCGGCACAGGATACGGTGGAGGAACTGGAAAAGTACGAGCCGCTGGACATGACACCGATCGGCAAGGACGCGCTGGTCTTTATTGTCAATGAGGACAATCCGGTGGATGAGCTCACGCTGGAGCAGCTGACGGATATTTATACAGGGAAGATCCGCAACTGGAAAGAGGTCGGCGGGGAAGATATTCCCATCGAGGCTTTCATCCGGCCGGAGACCAGCGGCAGCCAGACGCTGCTGCGCAAGCTGGTAGTAGGCGACGCGGACATGACGGACGGCACCTATTATTATATGAAGCAGGGAATGGAGGGCATGGTCGAGGCTATCAAGGAGGACTATGACAACAGCAAGATGGCCATCGGCTACTCCGTCTACTACTATGTGGATGCCATGATGGGGACCGGCGGGCTGAAGTTCCTGAAGGTGGACGGCGTGGAGCCGACGAATGAGGCGATCGCCTCCGGCGAGTATCCGCTTGTCAATGATTTTTACGCTGTGATCCGCAAGGATTCCCCGCAGTCCGCGGTGGAGGTTCGTGACTGGCTGCTCTCTGCAGAGGGCCAGGCTTTCGTACAGGAGTGTGGATATGTACCGGTGCAGAACAATCAGTAAGAGTATTTTGTGTTTTTTCCTGCTGCTGCTCATGCCTTCTGCGGTACACGCGGACGATGCGGCTTTTCTCTGTCCGGAGGGATGTTATCTGGAACTGCCCGGCGGGTACGGGGGCCAGATCGATGTATACAGCGCTGCAGGAGAGTGGCGCTGCGGTTTTCAGGCTTATATGGAGATCGGCTCGCCTGTGTATGTATATGAGGGAAAGCTGCGCGGCATCAGCTCCGTACAGGGCACCTTCCTGAATCTGGAGACAGGGAAAAACATCGGCCCCTTCCCGTCCGAACAGTATCATGCCGAGGTGCAGGGCGATTATCTCGTGGTGAGGTCCCTTGAGCAACCGGGCATAGAGATATACGATGCGGACGGAAGCGTGATTGCACAGTTTCCCGATGCCGAAAGTGTGTATTGCTGGATGCTCGGAGATGAACTGTATACCCTCATGCAGGAGGGGCGTGATATAACGGTGCACCGGTATGACCCGGCGTCCGGAGAACTGTCCGACGTTAATGGTGCCTGCTTTAAAGATGCAGACATCATGGAGTTCAGGGAAATCCGGTATCTGGGCGACAATTATCTGATCAGCGGCAACGGATGGAATCGCGTCGTCACGAAGGACTGGGAAGTGCTTTATCGCTGTGAGGGTAATACTTTTATACCGTATTCCGGCATTCTGGACAACCGGTATAGTTCTGTACGGACTGAGACAACAGAGTATTTTCAGGAAAAAACGGCTGCGGATGGCGTGGAGACTGTAAATGTCCTGGACCGGAATCTGGATACCGTTCTTTCCATGACGGCGGATGACTGGTGGGCCAAAATGCCGAAATATGAAGGCGGATATCTGACCTGCGCTCCCTGTGAAGAACTGAACGGACGGATTTGTACCGGAATCATGGGCACGGACTGGAAGCATATTCCCTACAACAGAGAGGGAAGCACCTGTTACTATAGTCTGGACGGAGAACTGCGTTCTATAGAGCTTCCGGAGGCGTTTTCACCGACGGGTGTGAATAGCAGGTATATGACTGTCTGGGACAACCGCGATCAGATGGCACGGCTGCTTGACCTGCAGACCGGCACAGATGTGGTACTTCCGGAAACACCGGACGGCGCGCGGTTTGAGCTGGGCGAGAACAGTGTCATGGTGCGCGGAAGCAGGGTGTCGACTGTCGGCGGCACGCCGGCAGAATCAGACTATTGTGTCCTGTATGACAATGATTTTCATGAAATAACACGGGCAGAAGGGTACTGGAGTATCACGCAATGGGCTCCCGGAATGTGGTATTATAAAAACAACCTGTCGGACGGCATCATCGATGAGAGCGGCCACTGGCTGCTGCGCCGGTGGAATGTGCGGGATTGACAGAGATACAAGACAGAATGGCGTGAGGGAAAGGATCGCAACCTATGAAGCAGCTGACAGTATTGGCTACGATCATGAATATCGCAAAGGTAACGCACTTTGTAAATAAACAGCTCGAAGCGCTGCGCTGCCCGCCGAAGACGATAGTCCAGATCGATATCGCCGTAGACGAATTGCTCAGCAATATCGCGAAGTATGCCTATCACCCTGAGGACGGTCCGGCTACGGTGACAGTCGATGTCGATGAGAAGACGATGAGCGTGGAGATCTCTTTTATAGACCACGGAAGGCCATTTGATCCCCGTACTACAAAAGATCCTGATACGTCGCTGTCCGCGGAAGAACGCCGCATAGGCGGACTGGGCCTGTTTATCGTGAAAAAAACCATGGATGATGTGCACTATGAGTTCAGGGACGGAAAAAACATCCTCACGATCCGCAAGGGGTGGAAAAAAGGTAATTGATTCCGGAGACTGCAAAAAGCTGATATTGACGCTTCTGTTGACGTAAGATATACTATTATAATAATAAAAGTCTACATTGTAAGACAGGAGAGTTTCTATCGGACAGGGTTTGCAGCTGAACAGGGCATAGGCCTAATGAATATGGGTTGGTAATTCTAGCTGCAGCCTTCGACTGCAGCTTTTTGATTTGAAATACACTACAGGGATCTTTTTACAGGTGATATTGCCAGATGAATAAAATGCTGGAAAAAAAGAACCGGGCTTCTCAGGAGAAGCAGAGAAGAAACCGGATCCGTCACAGCATCTTCACCATGGCCGCCGCAGTGGTTGTCTTTGTAACCGTATATGCGCTGATACTGCCCGCCATCACCTTGGAAAAGTATTACTGCGGTTACGAAGAACACCAACACAGCAAGGATTGTTATATCGATGGCGTGCTTGTCTGCGGCCAGGAAGAACATGTGCACACGGATGCCTGCCGGGAGAAGGATACAGAATCCCCCGGCTTATTTGGCGTGGAGAGAAAAACCATATTCGGCTTTGGTTCCCAGATTCGGAAGAGAGTTATCAGTGCCAGCGGCGAAGCCTATGAAATCACAGTAACCTACGATACAGACGCAGGAATTCCGAGCGGGGCAGAGCTGGCTGTCGAGGAAATCACAGTCGGGGCTACCGGAT
>CAMODP010000227.1 GCA_946611445.1 uncultured Eubacterium sp. | reverse complement strand
GCAGGATCGTGCGACGGCATTGAACCATGCGGCATGGCTCTGGAGCGTTGCAATGACTTTTACAGTATTGAATATGTTTACAGGACCGCATAAGCGGCAGAAAGGAAAGGAACAACTGCGCTATGGATGACCAACCTGGCAATTTGCGATGTAAGGAGCCTGTGATCGTGCTGACGGGACCAACCGCGGTCGGTAAGACCCGTCTGTCGATCGCACTGTCCGAGGCCGTCCGCGGCTCGGTGATCTCTGCTGATTCCATGCAGGTATACCGGCATATGGATATCGGTTCAGCGAAGATCATGCCTGAGGAGATGGAGAATATTCCGCACTATCTGATTGATATACTGGATCCGGAAGAGGAGTTCAATGTTGTCCTGTTCCAGCAGTATGCCCTTGATGCCATGGAGGATATCCGGCAGCAGGGCCGCATTCCGGTGGTTGTCGGCGGGACGGGTTTTTATATTCAGGCACTTCTGAAGGAAGTTGATTTCGGCGCCGATGAAGAGACCCGGCACAGTGACAGTCTGCGGCGGGAACTGGAAGAGACAGCCAGAAGAGAAGGCGCTGATGTGCTGTACAGGCGGCTGGAGGAGCTGGATCCGGACGCGGCCCGTGAAATCCATCCGAACAACGTGCGTCGGGTTATCCGCGCGATTGAATATTTCGAGGAGACCGGCAGGCCGATTTCTGCGCATAACGCCGCGGAAAAGGCGAAAGAGTCTCCGTACAACTATGTGTATTTTGTTCTGGACGATGAGCGGGAACGTCTGTACGCGGCGATTGACGCCAGGATTGACCGCATGATCGAACAGGGACTGGTAGAAGAGGTCCGGCGTCTGATGATGCGAGGACTGACCGAAAACAGCATGTCCATGAAAGGCCTCGGGTACAAGGAGCTCCTGCCGTATTTCCGGGGAGAGTATGATCTGGATGAGGCCATCCGCGTCATAAAGAGAGATACCCGGCATTTCGCGAAACGGCAGCTGACATGGTTCCGGCGGGAATCAAATGTCACCTGGATCAGGAAGCAGGATTTCGGCTATGACGAGGACGCCATGCTGCAGTTTATGCTGGATACCATACGTGAAAAGGGGCTGCTGGCGTAAAACCGGCATAATAACAACAGGAAGGACATTTTGACAAATTGACACAGGATAACATGTATTCCATTTATGAGAAAATCGGCATCAGTGAACCGGTATACCGGTACGGAGAAGAAGTGCTGCAGACGCTGTCAGAACGCTTCCGCGAGATCGATCTGACGGCTGAGTACAATCAGCTGAAGGTCATCCATGCCATGCAGAAAAACCATGTGAGCGAGGCCTGTCTGTATCCGTCAACCGGCTACGGCTACAATGATATCGGAAGAGACACGCTTGAAAAGGTGTATGCTGACACTTTCGGGACGGAGGATGCTCTGGTTCGTCCGCTGATTGCCTGCGGCACACACGCGCTCGGCATTGCCCTGGCCGGCAACCTGCGGCCCGGGGATGAGCTGCTCTCACCTGTCGGAAAGCCGTATGACACGCTGGAAGAGGTCATAGGCATCCGGCCTTCCCGCGGATCTCTGGCAGAGTACGGAGTCTCCTGGAACCAGGTAGACCTGCTCCCTGATGATTCCTTTGATTACCCGGGAATAGAAGAGGCACTGCGCCGTCCCCGCCTGAAAATGGTGACGATCCAGCGCTCAAAGGGCTATCAGACGAGGCGCACGCTCTCCGTAGCCCGGATCGGCGAGCTGATCCGGTTTATCCGTGAACGGCGCCCGGACGTTATCTGCATGGTGGACAACTGTTACGGCGAATTCGTAGAGACAACAGAACCGTCAGAGGTCGGAGCAGATCTGATCGTCGGTTCCCTGATCAAGAATCCCGGCGGCGGTCTCGCCCCGGTCGGCGGATATATCGCAGGAAAAAAAGAATACGTGGAAAATGCCGCCTATCGCATGACGACGCCC
The DNA here is from genome assembly GCA_946611445.1 of uncultured Eubacterium sp. Classification (GTDB taxonomy): domain Bacteria; phylum Bacillota; class Clostridia; order Lachnospirales; family Lachnospiraceae; genus Bilifractor. The sequence goes on along the minus strand of CAMODP010000227.1, from coordinate 1,211 downwards.
GGCCTTGGGCGGGAAGTCGGCCCTTCCCTGGGGCTCAATGCCTCTTTTTACCAGGGCTTTTTCCTGGCGCCTACGATCACCGCATCCGCCCTCAAGGGCGCCGTATTCGCTGCAAACCTGTACGAGCGGCTGGGTTTTCCGGTTGTGCCGGACGGGTCCGAATCCCGTCACGATATTATTCAGGCCGTTACGCTGGGCAGTCCGGAAGGCGTCATTGCTTTCTGCAAGGGCATCCAGGCCGCCGCGCCGGTCGATTCCTATGTGTCTCCGGAGCCCTGGCCGATGCCCGGATATGATTCTGATGTGATCATGGCGGCAGGTGCCTTTGTACAGGGTTCATCGATTGAACTGTCTGCCGACGGTCCCATCAGGCCGCCGTATGCCGTGTATTTTCAGGGCGGTCTCACCTGGCCCCATGCGCGGCTGGGCATTCTCATGAGCCTGCAGAAGCTCTGCGAAGCAGGTCTGGTAAAATTGTCATGAAAGAAAGCAGAAGAGAAGTATGCATTATAGGCGGCGGCGCCTCGGGACTGACCGCCGCCATAGCCGCTGCCCGAAGAGGCGCTGCTGTCACGGTGCTGGAGCAGAATGACCGTCCGGGACGGAAACTCCTGGCCTCCGGAAACGGGAAATGCAATCTGACCAATCTGTGTCTGGATCCGGGTGCCTATGCCACGGATGACCCGCAGCTTCTGCGAAGCTGTCTGAACCGTTTCTCCGTGCAGGACGCACTCCGTTTTTTCCGTGACATCGGCCTGGAGGTACATGACCGGGAAGGATGGGTCTATCCCGTCACTGACCAGGCCGGATCTGTCCTGCAGCTTCTACTGATGGAAGCCGAGAGGCTTCGGGTACGAATCAAGACGCAGGAGATTGTGCAGGCAGTAATTCCTGCAGATGCTTTATCTGGCACCCGTGATTCCGACAAATCCGGCCAGCGATGGGATATCCGGACAAAAGGCTGGACGTATCAGGCGGACGCAGTCATCCTCGCATGCGGAAGTCCCGCCTCTGCCGTGCGCGGCTCCTCCGATGACACTATCCGCTTTGCCGATAGTGTCTCTTTGCGATTTTCGCCCTTTCTTCCCGCCCTTGTCCCGCTGAAAATCAAAGGAAGCCTTCCCAGAAAATGGACTGCCTGCCGCTCGCGTGGTTCTGTGAGCCTGTACATAGACGGGCAGCTGTCCGGATCTGACACAGGGGAGCTGCAG
>CAMODP010000226.1 GCA_946611445.1 uncultured Eubacterium sp. | reverse complement strand
GGTAAGTATATCTTACGTCAGTACAGAGGTTTACACAATCTTTGGGATAGATCCCATACCCGCTGACAAAATACTTTATCTTCTAAAGAGAAACGAAAGGGGCGGCCGCACATGAATTGTGCGGCCGCCCCCCTGCGTTCGGCAGAAATCAGGACTGAAAGGTTCGCCAGAACCCCGGCCTGACAGCCAAAGTTCTCTGCCCGGTGCTGTTATCAGCTGTAGACCTTCTGATAGATGGCCGCTGCTTCCCAGGCGCCGTCGCCCTCGAACCGGAGGCCGTGGGTATAGAGCTCTTCGCCGACAATGGTGATATAGCCCTCATCGTTCAGGTCGCTTTCGTGAGAGTATTCGCTGCAGCCGCTGATTATGAAGGTAGCCTGGTCTGTCTGGCCCTGTTCCTTATCATAGGCGTAATCTCTGGTCAGGATAGCCGTGCGGACATCACCGCCTTCGTCCTTGGTTACCCTGTAGTGATCCTTGTCGATCTTGATGAGGGTGAACATTCCCTCCCAGGTCTGGCCGTTCCGGAACTCATAGGTGCCGCTGTAGTCTTCCTCATAGGCGCCGAAGCTGCTGGTGTAGACGATGTTATTGTTGTTGATGTAGGAGACATCCCGGAGGCCGTATTTCTGCATCAGGGCATTTACGCCGTCCTGATTCCTGATGGCCGCGAAAGCGCCGGCGTGGGAGCTTTCCAGATCCAGCCAGGTCCCGTTATACATTCCCGATCTGTAGCGCAGCATGCCGTAATAACCGTTATGCTCGGTTTCGAGGCTATAATAATTGCCGGTCCCGTCCCGGACCAGGCCGTCGGTTACCATGTTGCCCCACTCATCGAGAAGATACCAGACATTCTTTCCGTTTTCCGGAACAGCGTCATCGCAGAGCCAGGCGTTGACCACCCGGTTCCCGTAATTGTCTTCCACATACCAGCTTCCGCCGGAGGTCTCCTTCCAGAATGGGGAGAAGGAGGCTGCAAAAGAGGGGATACTGGATACTGCGGCCAGGGTGCCTGCCAGGATTAAGGTGATAAGGGTGCGTCTTTTCATAGGGAGACTCCTTTCTTTTCAGGGTTAAGTGTAATTATATTTTACCATGTTTTTCCCGGAACGGCACCATGTTCCGGCCACTTTGGCAGGTGTGCTCAGAACACAGAGGGTGGAATGCTGCAGGAGTTTGCGGTACAATGGAGGGTGTCTATGGAAGGGGAGTGGGATTGCAGTTATGGACAAAAAATATGCTGCATATGGCCTGATTGGTCTGAACGTGCTGCTTCAGATCGTAAGCTGTTTCTGGTACAGCGAGCTGCCCGGATTTGTATGGACTGTGGCGGACGCCATCGTAATTCTGGTTCCGCTGGTATTCGGACTGCAGATGGGGCTGCTGTGCCTTCTGCCCGTCGCCGGGTCTGAACTCCTGTGGTTTTTCCAGGTGGGCGCCCCCGGCCCGCTTCTCCATCTGGCGTCATTTACCATCGCGGTCTTCCTTATGGCAGCGGCCCACCGGAGGCTTGCGGAGATGCCGCGGCAAAAAAAGGCAGTTCTGAGCGGTATCCTGTTTATAGCAGGCTACGCAGGGGAAGAACTGCTGTATCACGGCCTGCGGCTGCTGGTTCTGCAGAAACCGGTGAACTGGAAGGCGTTTTTCGGCACGGTGTTCTCGCCGGTGGTCCCGGTTGTTCTGATATTGCTTGTCATATTCGTTTACCGCACGGACAGAGGAGAGGAGCAGAAGGCATGAAGAGAAAACCGATGAAGCGGCTGACAGCACTTATCATCGCGGCTTTGATGGTCTGCCCGGCGGCAGGCTGCCGGACGAATCCCCCGGAAGAGGCAAAAGGGGCAAATGTTTCCGCAGAGGTGAAGAAGAATGCCAGGGTCAGCTATCTCGGGCCCGAGGGCACCTATACCGAGGAAGCGGCACAGTTTTTCTTCCCCGGGGCAGGGGCCATGCTTCCGGAAGCGTCAGTTCCTCAGGCTATCGCGGATGTGGCGGAGGGGAAAGCGGACTATGCGGTGATTCCCCAGGAAAACACCCTCGGCGGCGCGACGATAAATTATATAGACGCGCTCCTCGCGGAACAGGATGTCTATGTGGCGGGAGAGGTCATCCTACCTATCAGTCAGACGCTGATGGGCGTACCCGGCGCGTCTCTGGATGATATTCAGGTAGTCTGTTCCCACGCCCAGGGTATCGTACAGAGCGCGGAGTGGAGAAAGGAGCATCTGCCTGATGCGGAAGCGCGGGAGATGGACAGCACCGCGGCCGCGGCAAGTTACGTCGCTGAGACCGGAGATAAGACCATAGCGGCGGTAGCCGCGCCCGGTGCGGCAAAGCTCTACGGACTGGAGGTTCTGGCGAAGAACGTGCAGATAACGGACGCCAATAAGACCCGGTTTTACGTGATTTCCTCCGACCCCGGCACAGGGGACGGGCATACCAGGGCCGTTTTTGAGGCTGTCTGTGAGGCAAACAGAATAGACGATATCATCATCGAGATCCACAACGCCGGACTGGAGCTGGTCACCATCCATGACAGGCCGGAAGGAAGCAGGCTGGGGTCCTACCGGTACATAATAGAAGTGGAAAATACAGCCGGAATTCCGCAGAAGACCCTGGAGAACATCGGGAAGATCCCCGAGGTCCGCTGCCTGGGGAGCTTCGAGTCGGTGGAGAAGAAATGAGCTTATATGTACAGCCCCGATTGCCGGAAGAACCGGCGATCGGGGCTGTTTGGCTGTGCATCAATCAAGTTTAGAACTCCATATTTGCAGTTTGCCTTGTAAGAAAGCATACAAGTCATATATAATGGTTATACAAAGAAACGTTCGGATACATACTGATTGTCTGAGAAAAGGAGGCGTAACCGATGAGCGGCATGGTAATGATGGGATTGGAAGAAGCGACAAAGAAAATGTACGCATTATACGGTGAGAACAAAAAGATTACTGACGATAATTATGACCATTCTCTGGCGGTCAAGTGTATCAACGGCACTTTTGTCGGAAAGAAGACGGAGAACATTATTGCGTATAAGGGCATTCCCTTCGTGGGAAAGCAGCCCGTCGGGGAATACCGCTGGAAAGCACCGGTGGACGTCACACCGGACGACGGTGTATATGAGGCATATTATTTCGGAAAAGTTCCCTGCCAGGTGGGCAGCCCCGGTCAGATGGGAGGTCTCTATCCTCAG
>CAMODP010000225.1 GCA_946611445.1 uncultured Eubacterium sp. | reverse complement strand
AATATTGCCGTATTGTGTATGACTGATATGGTTTGTCTGGAGCCACACGACGTCGGCATTCCTGACAATTTCGGGATTGAAGGCATAGTTGTCGACATTCACGAAGCGTACATCCGGCAGCATGGGGCGGATTGCCTTCAGGAAGTTTTCGTGTCCTCCAAATACGACCGTTCGCTTTTGCGTCTTATATGGAAATTCGATTTGCCTGTTCTGCTTATTCTGCTTATCTTTTGAAGCAGTGCCGCCGGAGGTTTCATCCGTTGCGGCTGTCGCGGAACGAAATACCAGTTCCCGCAGATCTGCCAGTTCCCGGTGTTCGCGGCGAAGGGTCCGGAGCTCACGTTCGTATCGGATCTGCTGCGCGTCGGTATCATGCTGCAGGTCGCTGAGCAGTTTTTTTAGGTTTTTGATCTCGCGCTTTGCGCTGGCCAGTTTTTCTGCGGTCTGTCTCGCGTTTTCTCCTTCCGTCACGTCTGCGCGGTCTGCGGCTACCCCGCCCGCAGCTTTTGCCGCAGCATATTTCTCATCATCTGCAGCGGTGTCTTCTGCCGTTTTTCTTCCCTGCGCAGACGCTATTTTTCCCCAGTATCCGCCTGCGGAAACCATTTTTTCATGAGCTTCTGAATCTGTTTCCGAATGTTTTTCTGAATGTATATCTATACTTTCTGTCAGTCTCTTTAAGACCTCAGCTGCAATTGCAGATGCACGCGCGGCTCTTTTTTCATCGTCACTGCTGAAGGCCTGTTGTCCGTCTTCCCCCTCATGAAAGAGGCCCCGCGGATCCTCTTCCGACGCCTGCTCCTCTTCTTCTGCCCAGTCATAGTACCTGTGCCGCAGGTTGACGGCTTCCGCGCGGAAGGCTGAGAGGAACAGCATCTCTGCCCAGTCTGCGGCAGTGTCTGCATTCTCTACGCCATCTGCCTGCATCTGGGCTCTTTCCGCTGAAAAAGGATGCAGGCCGGCCGGCACAATACCTCTGGAAAGCCTGTAAATGCGCTGTGCCAGATTCAGATCGTCCTGCTTCCGGTGATAAAAGTCCATCTTTTCAGGCTCCGGCTCCCGGTTCAGCCAGCCGTTTCCGTTGTAGGTCAGTCCCACTGTCTCCCAGTCTTCTTCGTCCCACGCCTCTTCAAAGCCGTGCCAGGGCAGCAGGCCGGCGGCGGCTTTGACGACTGCCGCGCCGGATCTTGTCAGCCACACAGCCTGGTCGTCCTGCCGGATCAGGCAGGCAAGGGCAAAACAGATCTCATACGGATCTCCCACTGTAAATCCGCCCATGATCCTTCCCAGCTCCCGGATGCCCTGAATTCTGCGTTCTCCTGTCAGCAAATAGTCCTCAAAGCGTGCCCTGAATGTGCTTTGTTCGCTCTCGAGCTCATCTATCTGCTGCGCCAGATCCAGTTTTTCATCATCCTGCTCCTCCCTGTTCATCAGCAGCGGAGCTGATACAGACAATGACCGCAGCTTTCGCAGGAGCTGATCTTTCTGCCTGTCAAAATACTCCTCCGCCCGCAGATACCGGCCGGTCACATCATGCTGCAGGCTCTTAAAATGCTCCAGCGCCGCCGCCATTTTTTCCTGATCCAGCAGGCTGATCAGTTCACGGAACGCTTCAGAATCCTGTGCGTCACGGAAGTTGAGAACATGTGCGACAGACTGGATCAGCTCGTTCTCATAGCAGGGGTGGTAAAAATCAACGGGCACATACACATCCCCGATCTCCAGCAGGGAATCCGGAAGGCAGCGGTAAGCCTCTGACAGTTTTCCGTTTCTCCGGAGATCGTCCAGCACCCACAGTGCCGCCGCCAGAAGTATATTTTCCTCCTCATCCAGAAGGTAGTAATTCGTAAATGTACAGGCCTCAAATTCCGCAAGAGACTGCTCCGCCGAACGAATATCCGGCAGGGAATACTCTTCATTGATCCGTTCCATCAGCCCCAGTACAGCCTTTTTCCGCTCGTCCGGATGCACCCAGATATACTCGCGGCCGATATTCTCAAAACCCCTGCCGACATTGGAAAAGATTTCGTCCACAAGTTTTCTGCGCTTCGATGGCGCAGAATAATCCGGCCTGGCCAGCCTGTCTTCTATTTCTTCCAGGGCAATGCTCTCCCTCAGGTTTTCAAAATCCATCTTTCTCCCGTCCTCTGGTTCAGCGCCTATGGCCCGCTCTCTGGCTTAGCGTCCATGACCCGCTCTCCGGTTTAGCGTACATGACCTGTTCTCTGGGTTCAGCGTCCATGGCACCGTTTGTATTTCTTGCCGCTCCCGCAGGGGCACGGATCATTGCGTCCAACTTTTATGATTTTCTTCTCGCCGTAGGGTCCTATGCTCACAAATTTTCCCATGCCGGCATCAAAATCGACCTGCAGCCCCATATCCTGCAGCTTCGGCTCTATCTCCTTCAGCATTTTTGCGGCGTGGACAGATCCCGGCACGATTGTCGTCGGCATGCGCATGGGGCCGCTTCTCCTCCGCAGTTCCGTCGGCGCCCATCCGCGTCTGGCGCGCAGATTGACCGAATTGATGTATTCCGTGACAAACCGCGTGGACGCATTCAAATCGTCCATGGATGATATATTGCTGCCGCAGGAAAGCTGGCCGATCACATACTGTATGGCCTCCATCGGATCCATGTGGTCCGTGGAAATCTGCGGCCACATGGCCGTCACAAAGGACGGATCCGCATTCAGTTTCCGCGCATGTTCCTCCAGCGCCGTCATGGCCGGCGTGCGGATATAGCCATACGTAGTGAGCTCGACGATCTCCTGCTCCCGCGGGATATAGAAATCCACGTCACTCTGCTCAGACATCAGATCGAGATGCACTTCCTCCCGCAGATGGATGTCCGCATACGGATTGCCCTCACGGTCAGCCTGCTCCATCATCTCCCGCATTTCTCCATCAACCAGCGTCGGATACAGAAAGCCCTCCGTGCCGCCATACGCACCCTCGCCGGGCTCCAGCAGGGATCCCTCCATATACTCCATGAGGATGGCATTAGAACGCTCCACACCCGCGCGCACTTCATCCGCAGTGATCGGCGCCCTCCTCTCATACATTTTCTTCAGCACGGCAGCGGGATAGATACCATACAAAAATTCCCCCGCCTGTACACAGGTTTCCAGCCATTTCTGATCCATTGTGATACTCCTTCACTTTTCTGCGGAGACAGGGGTCTGACCCCTGTCTCCGTCGTTTC
>CAMODP010000224.1 GCA_946611445.1 uncultured Eubacterium sp. | reverse complement strand
AGAAAACGGGAACTGCATTTTCCGCAGTTCCCGTTTTCTATGGAAGATACTGGACTCGAACCAGCGACCTTTCGCACGTCAAGCGAGCGCTCTCCCAGCTGAGCTAATCTTCCGCACGTCATTCATTATACAGCATTTTCCGGATTTGTAAATAATAATTTTTTACATCTTGCCATCTTGACGGAGAAGCAGTATCCAGTATACTTAAAGAAACCCGTCAAACCAGAATTTTGTAAGGACAGACTGCGCAGGAACGGAGGGCTTTTCATGGGTGGTTTTTTTGGAGTAGCGTCGCACGAAGACTGTATTTTCGACCTGTTTTACGGGACGGATTACCACTCGCATCTGGGCACCAGACGGGCAGGAATGGTCGTCTATGACACGCAGAAGGGCTTTGACAGGGCGATTCACAATATTGAGAGCACGAATTTCCGCCCCAAATTTGAGAAGGACATCCTGAAAATGGCCGGGCACATGGGCATCGGCTGCATTTCTGATTTTGAGCCGCAGCCGCTGATCGTGCGGTCTCATCACGGCACTTACGCGATCACGACGGTCAGCAAGATCAACAATACGGATGAAGTTGTTGATGAACTCTTTAAACACGGATATTCCCATTTCCTGGAGATGAGCGGAGGCGAGATCAATCCCACGGAACTCGTGGCAGCCGTGATCAACCAGAAGGAAACGCTGGTAGAGGGCATTCAGTACGCGCAGGAGCTGATCCGCGGCTCTCTGACGCTGCTGCTTATGACAAAGGACGGCATCTATGCGGCGCGTGACCGCTGGGGCCGCACGCCGGTACAGATCGGAAGGAAAAAGGAAGGCTACTGTGCCTGCTTTGAGAGTTTTTCCTATCTGAACCTGGGATATCACCCGGAGCGGGAGCTGGGCCCCGGAGAAATTGATTTTATCACGCCGGACGGGCTGGAGGTATGCGTACCCGCCCGCGAGGAGATGCGGATCTGCACCTTCCTGTGGATCTACTACGGTTATCCGTCGGCGACGTATGAAGGACTGAACGTCGAGGAGGTCCGCTACGGCTGCGGGCGCAAGATGGCAGAGAGGGACATGCGCCGGGGAGATATCCATCCGGACTGCGTGGCAGGCGTGCCGGATTCCGGCGTGCCGCATGCCATAGGCTATTCCAACACGTCCGGCATCCCGTTCTCCAGGCCGTTTGTCAAGTACACGCCGACCTGGCCGCGGTCCTTCATGCCGCCGTTCCAGAGCAAAAGAGATCTGATCGCCAAGATGAAGCTGCTGCCGATTCACGAGCTGATCGATGGGAAAAGCCTGCTCCTGATCGATGACTCCATCGTCCGGGGAACGCAGCTGCGGGAGACGACGGAATATCTGTACAACAGCGGCGCCCGCGAGGTGCACATCCGCCCCGCCTGCCCGCCTCTGGTTTTCGGCTGCAAATATCTGAACTTCTCCCGGTCCAGCTCGGAAGAAGAGCTGATCACCCGGCGCAAGATCGAGAAACTCGAGGGCACGGACCAGCCCACCTGGGAGGTGCTGGAGCGGTATACGGATCCTGATTCCGACCCCTATCACGCGATGATGGAGGAGATCCGCAAAGAGCTGAATTTCACGACGCTGCACTACCACAGGCTGGATGACATGATCGAAGGCCTGGGCATCAGTCCCGACAAGCTGTGCACCTACTGCTGGAGCGGAAAAGAGTAAGCAGGGCCGGCGGCGGATCTGCACTTTGCAGGTTGAATTAGAGGCATATTTTTGATAAAGTACAGAAGGAAATGCTCTTCAGTGCGTCCTGTGGATGAAAGAGGGAATCAGGTGCGAATCCTGAGCGATCCGGTCACTGTGAGCAGCGAGCAGCACGCGTATACCATTGCGCCTCATGCGTGAGAAGGTGCGTGCCTGCACCGGAGCTGCGAGTCAGGAAACCTGCTGAAGAGACTGTGGAAAAGGCTTCCGGGAGAGCTGATACCGCCTTTCTGTTGTTTTCTGCGGACATTGACAGGTTGGCAGCGGCTGTTTTCGGACAGCTGCTGTTTCTTTTTTATGTAAAAGGCCGGCATTGCCGGCGTGTTGTATTGAGGAGAGAGATGTCATGCTGCTAAAGATGAAAAAACTGCTGCCGCTGCTTCTGCTGCTGACTTTTGTCTGTGCGTTTCCGGTGCGGGCGGAGGAGACGCCGGACGGCTATTTCTTCCGCTGGTCCGGCGGCACCGGAAAAGCCGAGATCAGTCTCACGGGAGCAGAGGAAAGAGACGGGCAGCTCTTTGCGACGATTCGGTTTTCGGGCGCCGGCGGGAAGAAGAGCCACTACGATGCCGTAAGGACCGGGGGAGAGGAGTACGCAGGAGACAACGTCTTCACGATCCCGGCAAGGCTGAATGCAAACACGGAGATAGAGGCCAGGACGACGGCCATGTCGCAGCCGCACTGGATTGCCTATACCCTGTATGTGGGAGAGACGGCGCCATCCGGCGCGGAGACCGGCGGATCCGCCGAGAATACGGAGGCGGGAACAGCCGGAACAGAGGCGCCCGCGATCGCGGGCCTGACCGTGCAGGGCGGACCGCTGACAGAGACCGCTGACCTGCTGAAAATGTGGAAGTATGAGGATGCCGCGGGAGCGGAATACATACTCGCCAGTGTCGATACAGGGACAGAAGAGGCGCGCAGATATCTGATTGTCCCGGCGGGCGCAGAGCTGCCGGCGGGACTGGAGAAGGAAGTCTCCGTAATCAGCCGGCCCGCGGAGCATGTCTGTGTCTTCGCGCCGGAGGCACTGCGCCGGATCGAGGAGCTGGGCCTCTCAGACGCCATCGCGGCTGCCGGTGCAGACGCGGCAGAAGCAGGATCCGAAGAGCTGCGGGGAAAGATGGAGGACGGGAGCGTCGCCTCCGCCGGCACGTCAGAAGATCCGGACTACAGAGAACTGATCAGATGCGGGGCGGACCTGCTTATCATGCCTTCTTCCGTTTTTGCGGATACGGAGACCTTTGAGCACATCGCCGCCAGAGCAGATACACTTGGCATACCGCTGCTCATCGACAGCAGCGCGGAGGAGACAGGGGAAGACGCGGCAGCGGACTGGGATCTGCTGTACGGCGCTGTTCTCGGACAGGAGTGAGAATATGAAAAACAGCTTTCTTGGCAGAAATCTCGGTAAATGCATCAGAAAACCTGCGGCGCTCGCTGTGGCGCTGCTGCTGGCAGTGCCTGTG
>CAMODP010000223.1 GCA_946611445.1 uncultured Eubacterium sp. | reverse complement strand
TCGTAATCGGGGGCAGCTTCGGGGACGAGGGAAAAGGCCTGATGAGCGCATATTTTGCCCGGCAGATGATGGAGCGCAGCGGGAAATGCCTGACTGTCCTCAGCAACGGCGGCGCTCAGCGCGGCCACACTGTCCTTGAAGGAGAGGTTCGGCATGTATTCCGGCACTTCGGATCCGGGACGTTTGCCGGTGCGGACACATACTTTCCGGAGGAGTTTATCGTCAATCCGATGATTTTCATGAAAGAGTACCGGGAGCTTCTGAAAGAGGCTCCCGAAAAGATCGGACCCGGGAAACCGGTCAGAGTGTACATCCATCCGGGGTGCATGATCACGACACCTTACGAGATGATCACCAACCTGATCCTGGAAGAGAGCAGAGGATCTGCCCGGCACGGAAGTGTAGGCGTTGGCATCTGGGAGACGGTGATCGGAGGCGGGATCCGATACGGGGAACTGACAGCGCTGCCGCCGAAGGAACAGAGGATCTACCTGCTCTGCAATCGCCGCGAGCGCCTGTATGAGCGCCTGGCGGGGCAGGGTGTCACAGACATTCCGCAGCAGTGGCGGCAGGTGCTCGACAATCCGGAACTTGCGGAGCAGTACCTCGAGGACCTGTATGCGATGCGGGAGATCGTCACTCTCGCGGACGATACCATCCTGAGGGAATATCCGGAGGTGATCTTCGAAAACGGCCAGGGACTCCTGCTGGACCGGGCGATGATCCGGAAAGGGTACGGGCATCACACGACCCCAAGCTATACCGGCCTGAAGAATCCCGCAAGGATCCTGAGAGATGTGTACGGAGAAGCAGCCGGGCCCGAAGCTTCCGCCGCGGGAGCCGCCGACCCGGATCCCGCTTCCGCCCCGGGGCTTGTCACCGAAGTGGTTTACGTCACCCGCTCCTACATGACCAGGCACGGCGCCGGCCGCTTTGACACGGAGTGTCCGGTAGAGCAGATCAATCCTGAAATCTGCGACCTTACGAACCAGCCGAATGAGAGCCAGGGGACCCTTCGCTTCGGAAGGCTGAACATGCAGAGCCTGATACGCAGAGCGAGGAGAGATTTTGAGAGCGAGGCAGGAAGGGGGACCGTTCCCGGGACAGGCAGCGGCAGAATCCCCGGGACAATTTCCGGGACAGGCAGCGGCAGAATCCCCGGGACAATTTCCTGGACAGTCGCTATGACACACCTGAATGAATATCCGCTGCCAGATTACGGAAAGAAATATATCGGATATTATTCTTACTCTGAAATCGGAAAGAACTGTGTTATACTATAGCAAACGAAGCTGATCGACTAAAGCGATCCCGCCTGAGAGAGGCGGCGATCCTTAAAATTGCTTGAAGGCAGGGTTTCATATGGGCTATACGGCTTCACCCGAAGAACTGGAATTTTTGAAAAACTATGATATCAGGCAGTACGACAGACCGTCTCTCACGGTCGATATCGCAATGTTTGCCATTCGCGCGGAGGAGGATCCGGAGCGGGATTACCGTAAGGACCCTCCTCTTGAACTGTCTCTGCTGATGATCCGAAGGGGCAGCTTCCCCTACAAGGACTGCTGGGCGCTTCCCGGCGGCTTCGCAAAGCCCGGGGAGAGCACAGCCGACACGGCCAGGAGAGAACTGCAGGAAGAGACTTCCGTCGACAATGCATACCTGAGGTCCTTTGACCTGTTCAGCAGAGCCGGGCGGGATCCCCGGGGATGGATCGTTTCGGAAGCCTTTCTGGCACTGGTCGACGCCAAAGATTACCGGCTGCGGGCCGGCACTGACGCCTGGGACGCCCGCTGGTTCCGGATCGGCCTGACCGTGACGGATACCAAAAAAGAGATAAGCGGGGAGCAGATCAGTCTGACCAACGAGTACGCGCTGACCCTGACCAACACGGCCCTTGATACGGTGCTCACCGCAAGGGTCCGGGAGAAAAAACTGTTCGACCGGCATCACGAGGCGGTCTCCTATGAGATACTGAGCAGCGAGGGGTTTGCCTTTGACCATGCGGAGATCATTCTCCGGGCGTTTCTTACGCTCCGCAGACAGACCGAGCAGGAGGGCAGGATCGCATTTGACCTGATGCCGGAGACCTTTACGCTGAACATGCTTCAGGAGGTCCATGAGATGATTCTCGGCAGGAAGCTGCTCACCCCCAACTTCCGCAGGAAGATGGCGCCGATGGTGATCGAGACGGAGGAGAGCCTGTCCGGAGTGGGGCACCGCCCGGCAAAGCTGTACCGGAGAAATCCGGAGGCGTTTTACGTGTAGAAACAGCAAGGATTTCAGGAGGATCTTATGCCCGCTATTCTTATCACGAACGATGACGGAATGAAAGCCGACGGACTGATCCGCCTGGCAGAGGCAGCCAGAGCTTTCGGAGAAGTCTGGGTAGTCGCGCCGGCAATCCAGCGGAGTGCGGCTTCGCACAGCATAACCCTGCACAGCCACATCGATGTGTTCCCGGTTGATTTTCCTGTTGAAGGCGTGCACGCATTTGCCTGCAGCGGGACCCCTGCTGACTGTGTCCGCGTGGGAACCCTGAGCATCATGCCGGAAAAGCCGGACGCGGTGCTGTCCGGGATCAACTACGGGTACAATGTGGCCTCCGATATTCAGTACTCGGCAACCGTGGGCGCGGCGCTGGAGGCAGCATTTCAGGGCTTCCCGGCAATGGCGCTCTCGGAGGATGCCAGCGCGTGCCACGAGGTGACGGATGCATTTCTTGGCACGGTGCTGAAAAGCTTCTTTGAAAGCGGCAGCGCCGGGAGATCAGGCGGAGATACAGTGAAACATTACATGCCTTCGGAAGGAATGATCGTAAACGTGAATTTCCCGGGCTGCCCTCTCGCGGACTGCAGAGGCATCCTCGGGGACAGAAAGATATCACGCGGGATGTTCTACAGGGATCAGTATGAGAAAGTGTGCAGCCTGGAAGACGGCGGCGTGCGGCTGATGGTGAAGGGGATCTACAACGAGGATGCCGAGGAGGGAACGGATTTTAAGGCAGTTGTCGACAGGTATGTGTCGGTGGGTTCGGTGCGCAATGTGAGGTAGGAAACCATGATCACGATAAGAAAGGCAGTCGGATCGGACCTGGATGCAGCAGCTTCCATTTATGATGAGCTTCACCGGGAGATCGGAATCGTCCCACCGTATTTAACAGTATAAGGCAAGAATTCCCCCATCCTCTTCAGGTGGTGGGATGAATTG
>CAMODP010000222.1 GCA_946611445.1 uncultured Eubacterium sp. | reverse complement strand
AAAAGACAGGAGGCCACCATGTTTGCGGACAGAGCCAAAATCATTATAAAATCCGGCAAGGGCGGTGACGGTCATGTCAGCTTCCGCCGGGAAAAATACGTGGCTGCCGGCGGGCCGGACGGCGGTGACGGCGGCAACGGCGGCAGTGTGATCTTTGAAGTGGATCCGGGCATGAATACGCTGTCTGACTACCGCTACCGGCACAAATTTTCCGCCGGAAACGGCCAGGACGGTGAGAAGAGGCGCTGCCACGGAAAGGCCGGCGAGGATATCATCCTGAAGGTGCCGGAGGGCACGGTGATCTACGACGCCGCCAGCGGCAAGGTCATCGCGGACATGTCCGGTGAGAACCGGCGCACGACGGTGCTGCGGGGCGGCCGCGGCGGCAAGGGCAACATGAACTTCGCCACGCCTACCATGCAGGTGCCGAAATACGCGCAGCCTGGCCAGCCTGCCCGGGAGCTGGAGATCCGCATGGAACTGAAGCTGATCGCGGATGTAGGCCTGGTCGGTTTCCCCAGCGTCGGCAAGTCAACCCTGCTGTCGAGGGTCAGCAACGCTGATCCGAAGATCGCGGCCTATCATTTCACGACCCTGGTGCCGAATCTGGGCGTGGTAGATCTGGAGGGCTGCGGCGGCTTCGTCATCGCGGACATCCCCGGCCTCATTGAGGGCGCATCCGAAGGAGCAGGCCTGGGCTACGAATTCCTGCGCCACATCGAGCGCACCAGAATGATCATTCACATCCTTGACGCCGCCTCAACAGAGGGGCGGGACCCGATAGAAGATTATTACCAGATCAACACGGAACTCGAAAAATACAACGCCGATCTGAGCCGGCTGCCCCAGGTGATTGCCGCAAACAAAATCGATGCCATCTGGGATGAGACGACAGATCCGGTGGCGCGCATACGCGCCGAATTCGAGCCAAAAGGCATAAAAGTCTTTCCGATATCAGCTGTGTCTGGTCAGGGCGTCCGGGAACTGTTATACTATGTAAAAGAGCAGCTCGATCAGATTCCAAAAGAGACAAAAGTATTCGAGAGCGAGTTTGATCCGGAGCTGATGATTCCGCAGGACGATCTGCCCTACACCGTAGAAAAATCCGAAGACGAGGCCGACACCTACATCGTAGAAGGCCCGAAGATCGAGAAAATGCTGGGCTATACAAACCTGGATTCAGAGAAAGGCTTCGCCTTCTTCCAGAAATTCCTGAAAGACGCCGGCATCCTCGACGAGCTGGAGAAAGCCGGGATTCGCGACGGCGACACCGTGAGAATGTACGGGCATTCGTTCGACTATTATAAGTAAGTAGACATAAATATATTATGTAAGGTAATACCATAATACAATGCTTCGCAAGAGGGAGTGTACCAAAAACATATGACCAGCAAACAACGTTCGTTTCTGAAGAGTCTCGCCATGAAGGAGGACGCGATCCTTCAAATTGGCAAGGGAAGCATTTCGCCGGAGCTGACGGAATCTGTCCGTGAGGCGCTGGAGGCCAGGGAGCTGATCAAGATTTCCATCCTCCAGAACTGTCTGGATGATCCGATGGAGATGGCGCAGCTTCTGGCGGACCGCACGGGATCGGAAGTCGTCCAGATCATCGGACGCAAGATTGTCCTGTTCCGCGCAGCGCCTGAGGACCGCCGCCAGATCTGGCTGCCCGGCGAAAAAAAGCCGGAAAAGAAGCCGGAGAAAAAATCTGATGGCAGACCGGGCAGAAGATCTGAAAAGAAGCCTGACGGCAGGGCCGCGGGGAGATCTGGCAGCAGATCAGACAGAGGGGCAAAACCTGCTGCAAGACGGAGATCGTGAGATGGATAAGCAATACAGGATCGGCATTATGGGCGGCACCTTTGATCCGATTCATATCGGTCATCTCATACTGGGTGAGAGAGCGCACCAGCAGTTTGCCCTGGATAAAGTATGCTATATGCCTGCCGGCAATCCGCCGCACAAGCAGAACCGCACCGGGCGCGCCACGGATGACCAGCGCGTGGACATGGTAAAGCTGGCTGTCGCGGACAATCCGCATTTTGATATAATATTGGATGAGATGAATGCCGACGGCTACAGCTATACCTACCGCACACTGGAAAGACTGCGGGAGCAGCATCCGGAGAATGATTATTATTTTATCATCGGTGCGGATTCCCTGACGGATTTTGACAAATGGAGAGAGCCGCAGAGAATCATGGACAACTGCCACATGGTCGTCGCGACCCGCAATGGTATGCCGCCGGAGGTTTTTGACGCGCTGCTGGAAAAAAGAAGAGAACAGTTCCACGGCGACTTTCTGAAACTGGACACACCGAATCTGGATATATCTTCCCACAATATCCGGGAAATGCTGCGGAGCGGAACCTCCGTAAAGTATTATCTCCCGGATGCCGTGATCGGCTATATCCGCAGGTACCACATCTATGAGAGGGATAGCTGATGAAGGAATCCGGAACAGACTGGGCCGGCCTGGAGAACAGACTCCAGAAGGCATTGACGGAAAATCGCTACAGACACACGCTGGGTGTTACATACACCGCCTGCGCTCTGGCCATGCGGCACGGAGAGGATCTGGATGCCGCCCGTCTGGCCGGACTGCTGCATGACTGCGCCAAATGCATTCCAAACAGAGAGAAGATCGATCTGTGCCGCAAAAACAAGCTGGATGTGACAGAATTTGAACTGGAACACCCGGTCCTGCTGCACGCGAAGCTGGGCGCGTATCTGGCAAAAAAGAAATATGGCGTTAAAAACGAAAGCGTACTGTCCGCGATCCTCTGGCACACGACAGGCAGGCCTGCCATGTCAAGGCTGGAGCAGATCATTTATATCGCGGACTATATAGAGCCGAACAGGGACAAGGCGCCGCATCTGGAGGAGATCCGGCGGATCGCGTTTGAAGACCTGGACAGCTGTATGTACAGCATCCTTCAGGATACGGTGGAATATCTTGAGACCAACCGGGATTCCGATTCCATGGATATGATGACTGTGCGGGCATATGAATATTACCGGGAACTCATAGAGGACCGGGAGACGTTATAAAGGAAACATTTTAAACAGAGTTTTTCACCGGAGGAAGAAAGAATGGCAGTGACAGACGCAAGAGAACTGGCAAAACTCGCCGTTGAGGCGCTGGAAGACCGCAAGGCGATCGATGTAAAAGTCATCGATATCGAGAAGATTTCCACGCTCGCGGACTATTTCATCATCGCAAGCGGATCCAACCGCAACCAGGTACAGGCTATGGCC
>CAMODP010000221.1 GCA_946611445.1 uncultured Eubacterium sp. | reverse complement strand
CAGAAAGTCATGGTGTACGATCTGGGCGGCGGCACATTTGATGTATCCATCATTGAGATCGGCGACGGCGTGATCGAAGTTCTGGCCACTGCCGGAAACAACCGTCTGGGCGGCGATGATTTTGACCAGAAAGTCACGGATTACATTGTCGGAGAATTCAAAAAGCAGGAAGGCATCGACCTTTCCGGCGACAAGATGGCCATGCAGCGTATCCGTGAGGCGGCTGAGAAGGCAAAGAAGGAGCTTTCCAGCGCTACGACGACCAATATCAATCTGCCCTTCATCACGGCAACAGCCGAGGGCGCAAAACACCTGGATATGAATCTGACCAAAGCCAAATTTGATGAGCTGACGGCTGATCTGGTCGAGCTGACAGCAGAGCCGGTCCGCAGAGCTCTTTCTGATGCCGGACTGAATGCTTCTGACCTTGGCAAGGTCCTGCTGGTCGGCGGTTCCACACGTATCCCGGCCGTACAGGAGAAGGTCAAACAGCTGACGGGCCATGAGCCCAGCAAGACGCTGAACCCGGATGAGTGCGTAGCTATCGGCGCGTCTATCCAGGGCGGAAAGCTGAATAATGATGCCGGCGCCGGCGACATCCTGCTGCTGGATGTTACCCCGCTGACCCTGTCTATCGAGACACTGGGCGGTGTAGCCACCCCGCTGATTGAGAGAAACACGACGATTCCGACCAAGAAGAGCCAGATCTTCTCGACAGCTGCGGACAATCAGACCGCCGTGGATATCAACGTCGTGCAGGGCGAGAGAAAATTCGCGAAGGACAACAAGTCTCTCGGCCAGTTCCGTCTGGACGGCATTCCGCCTGCAAGACGCGGCGTGCCGCAGATCGAGGTGACCTTTGATATCGATGCCAATGGTATCGTAAATGTGTCCGCCAAGGATCTGGGAACAGGGAAAGAGCAGCACATCACCATTACAGCCGGCAGCAATATGTCGGATGACGAGATTGAGAAGGCTGTCCGTGAAGCCGCGCAGTACGAGGCGGAGGACAAGAAGCGCAAAGACGCGATTGACGCCAGAAATGACGCTGATTCCGCAGTGTTCCAGATTGAAAAGGCCCTGGAGGAAGCCGGCGACAAGGTCAGCGCTTCCGAAAAAGCCGCAGTTGAGGCTGATCTGGCCGCACTGAAGGACCAGCTGGCCAAGGTTCCCGCGGACACTGTCATGACAGAGTCCCAGATCGCGGATCTGAAAGCCGCGCAGGAAAAACTGATGACCAGTGCGCAGACCCTGTTTACCAAGATGTATGAGAACATGCAGCAGAACCAGGGCGGGCCGCAGGCCGGGCCGGATATGAGCGGCATGGGCGGCGGCATGGGTGCCGGTCCGCAGGGCGGCGATGATAATGTGGTAGACGCAGATTACAAAGAGGTGTAAACTGTACAGGCGTATTGGCAGGAGCCGATTCCCGGCTCCTGCTCCGCTGTAAAAAAGAATAAGGAAGGACAAGGCTGCCGGCAGACAGCCTTGTTTGGCGTAGATAAGAGGACCTTAGGAGAAGTGTAAATGGCTGACAAGAGAGACTATTATGAGGTGCTGGGGGTAGACCGGAACGCGGATGACGAGACGCTCAAGCGCGCGTACCGCAAACTCGCCAAAAAGTATCATCCGGATATGAATCCGGGCGATAAAAATGCCGAAGAGAAGTTCAAGGAGGCGACAGAGGCATATGGCATTCTGAGTGACCCGGAGAAGAGGAGAACCTATGACCAGTTCGGACACGCAGCCTTTGAAAACGGCGGCGGCGGCGCCGGCTACGGCGGCTTTGATTTCGGCGGCATGGGAATGGGTGATATTTTCGGCGATATTTTCGGCGATATCTTCGGCGGCGGCAGAAGCACCAGAGGCAGCAGCGGCCCGCAGAGAGGGGCCAATCTCCGGGCCGTTATCCATATTTCCTTTGAAGAGGCTGTCTTCGGGTGCACGAAGGAGCTGGAGCTGACGCTCAAAGATCTCTGCGCGACCTGCGGCGGCAGCGGTGCAAAGCCCGGCACTTCTCCGGAGACCTGCCCGAACTGTCACGGATCCGGCCAGATCCGGCGGACGCAGCAGTCTATCTTCGGAATGGTGCAGAATATTGAGACCTGCCCGCAGTGCGGCGGCACAGGAAAAATTATCCGCGAGAAATGCCCGGACTGCCACGGTACGGGGTATACCTCCAGCCGCAAGAAGATTCAGGTTACGGTGCCTGCCGGCATTGACGACGGGCAGAGCATACGCATCCGGGATAAGGGAGAACCCGGCTTCAACGGCGGCCCCAGGGGCGACCTGCTCGTACAGGTGGCTGTGGCCCGTCATCCGATCTTCCAGAGAGACGGCGTCAACATCTTCTCCACTGCGCCGCTGTCCTTTGCGCAGGCAGCGCTGGGCGGCGACATCAGGATCAGTACGGTGGACGGCGATGTTGTCTACACTGTCAAGGCCGGCACACAGACGGATACCCGCATCCGGCTCCGCGGAAAAGGCGTTCCCTCTCTGCAGAACAAAAACGTGCGCGGAGACCAGTATGTCACGCTTGTCGTACAGACGCCGGATAAGCTCAGCAATGAGGCGAAGGAACTGCTGCTGCAGTATGATATGGCGGCAGGCAACAGCCTGAACAGGGAAGAAGCGCCTGAGAAGAAGGAAAAGAAGGAAAAAAAGAAAAAGGGCTTCCGGGAAAAAGTGAAGGAAGTATTTGAAGATCTGGAGGAGTAAGGGATACCGATGAAATGGAAGAAATACACGCTGACCATCGCGGAACAGGCTGAGGATATTGTCATGGCCACGCTGTATGACTGCGGTGTCGAAGGGGCGGAGATAGAGGACAAGGTGCCGCTGACCAGCGAAGAACTTCGCCAGATGTTTGTGGACATTGCCCCTGTGCCTGCTGCAGATGACGGCATTGCGCGGCTGCATTTTTATCTGGATCCGAACCAGGACACGGCATCCGTTCTGGAAAACGTGCGGAATGCGCTGGATGAACTGCGCGGCTTCACGGATATCGGTCCTGCGCAGATTGAGGAGACCGAGACAGAGGACACAGACTGGATCAATAACTGGAAGCAGTATTTTCACCAGTTCTATGTCGATGATATCCTGATCACGCCGTCCTGGGAAGAGGTAAAGCCGGAAGATAAGGACAGAATGATCCTGCACATTGATCCCGGCACGGCATTCGGCACCGGCATGCATGAGACGACGCAGCTGTGCATCCGGCAGCTTAGAAAACATGTGACGCCACAGACGGAATTGCTGGATATCGGCACGGGGAGCGGCAT
>CAMODP010000220.1 GCA_946611445.1 uncultured Eubacterium sp. | reverse complement strand
ATCGGGAGCTTAGTACCGCTGCGAGACCGAGGCAGCGAAAGCGTGCCTGAGACGGATTCGCACGGTTGATCCGCATCTGTGGTATGGCTGATCTGCATCTGTGCTGCGGTTGTTCTGTAACTGTGTATAGAGGACTCACAGCCGAATCACAGATCTGCTGAATTCATGAATAAAGGCCTCTCCGGTTATGGCGGCGCGGCGCGCTTCGTACAGATTGGAGGCGAAGAGGTCGCGGGTGTAGCCGGGTGCGTCTGCGAGATCTGCGGCGCCGGCGGCCAGTGTCAGGCCGCCGGCTTTTTTGATTCCGGTCAGCAGAGCGGCAGCTTCGCTTCGGAAGCCCAGCAGACGCGCGAAGGGCAGGGACATGGCAAGGGCCGGATCGGCCTGCCGGATGCCCAGAAGCGCGTGCAGCAGGGCGCGGTTGATCTGGGTGCGCGTGGCGTTGCGGCTCTTCAGCAGGGCCGCAAACTGGGTGAAGCTGCGGTATTTGGGGAGGAGGCGGATGATTCTGGCTGCCAGGTCTTCAGACAGGTCGAGATATCCGGTCAGCGATTCCGCGGTTTCCCGGAGCAGTTGGTAGTGCAGCATCTCTGAAAAATCATCTGCACAGACGGGAAGACTGCTTTCCAGCGCGCGGATCACTGCCGGAAGGCAGGCGTCGGGCATCTGTCCGCGCAGGAGATCCTTGATGCCGGCGGGGCCTGTCTGACTGCCGTTTTCGCGCAGATAGAGCAGAAGCTTCCGTATTGCAGTCGCGGAGGAAAGCCCTTCCGTCAGGAAAGTGTCATGGTACCCGCTTCCCCGGCGCCCTATTGTCCGCGGACGAATACTGCTTTTGGCGCGCGCCAGCGCGACGCAGTATTCCAGACCGAGAATATTGTTCGGCGCGGAAAGCAGATCCCCCGGGTCTCTGCCGGTGGTCAGTGAGAGGGCGGCAGCTCTTGCGGCGGGGAAAGACAGTCCGCCGGACAGGCTGTCCTGCAGCGCGGCCGCATAGGTGGGGGATTCGTCAGCCAGCAGCGCCGCCGTTTCTTCGAAGGGCTGTATGTCCCCGCACTCGCTGCCGAACCAGAGCTCATCCGCGCAGCCGAGGGCATCCAGGAGGCGCACCGCGCCCTGTGCAAAATACCCGGCGCCGGCGGCGGCACAGGATACCGGCAGCTCCAGAACGAGATCCGCGCCGCAGAGAAGGGCTGTTTCCGCCCGCGTGAATTTGTCGAATACGGCCGGCTCGCCCCTCTGGACATAGTCTCCGCTCATGATGACAACAAGAGCATCGGCCTGCGCGCGTCTGCGCGCTTCCGCCAGGAACCAGGCGTGGCCGTTGTGGAAGGGATTGAATTCGGCAATGACAGCGATTGTTTTCATAACCCGGATTATAGCACAGAACCCCGCGGAAGAGCGAAAAATGTTCTTCCCAAATACAGGCGTATGTGATATAATTCTGCCGTTATAAAGCATCAGATGTGACCGAAGGAGGATAATCACATGAAACATATCAAAACGCTGAACACGAAGAAGCTCCAGAATACTGTCAAGAAGGGCGGATGCGGCGAGTGCCAGACATCCTGCCAGTCAGCCTGCAAGACTTCCTGCACGGTCGGAAACCAGACCTGCGAACAGTCCAGATAATTGCCGGCGAAACCAGATAAAAACGCAAAGAGGGCTGCCGTCTGTGATGGACAGCCCTTATATCATGCATGGATATACTGCACTGCACAGATGAAAAATGCAGGCAGACAGAAAGAGGCCTGAGTGATTCACTTATTTAAAAACAACGGATACGCGATGTGTCTGGACGTCAACAGCGGCTCGGTTCATGTGATAGATGACCTTGTATGGGATGTGCTGGCCGGGATGGACAGAGGACTGGACCGGGAGACGGTCATCCGCAGCCTGACAGAGCAGGGAACGGATGCCGCCGAGGCGGCGGAAGCCTGGGAAGAGTGTGAGGAGCTGCGGAAGGAAGGCATGCTTTTCACAGAGGATGCCTACGCGGATGCCCTGGATACCTACGCGGACAGGCCGGTCGTGGTCAAGGCGCTCTGCCTGCATATCGCCCATGACTGCAATCTTGCCTGTCGGTATTGCTTCGCGGAGGAAGGCGAGTACCATGGGCGGCGTGCCCTGATGTCTGAGGAAGTGGGGCGGCAGGCGCTGGACTTCCTGGTCAGAAACTCCGGAAGCCGCCGGAACCTGGAGGTGGACTTTTTCGGAGGAGAGCCCACACTGAACTGGAAGACAGTCAGGAACCTGGTCGCGTACGGGCGTGAACTGGAAAAGACGCACGACAAGGTATTCCGCTTTACGCTGACAACCAACGGCGTGCTGCTGAATGACGAGATCATGGAATTCTGCAACCGTGAGATGGGAAATGTCGTACTCAGCATTGACGGGCGGAAGGAGGTCAATGACCGCATGCGTCCCTTCCGGAACGGAAAAGGCAGCTATGACCTGATCGTTCCGAAGTTTCAGAAGTTCGCCGACAGCCGGAATCAGGACAAGTATTATGTGCGTGGAACCTTTACGCATTTCAATCTTGATTTTGCCGCGGATGTCCTGCACATGGCGGATCTCGGCTTTAAGCAGATCTCCATCGAGCCGGTGGTGGCGCCTCCTTCGGAGGAGTACGCGATCCGGGAAGAGGATCTTCCGGTCATCTGCGAACAGTATGATATCCTTGCGGCGGAAATGATCCGGCGTCACAGAGAGGGAAGAGGCTTCAACTTCTTCCATTTCATGATGGATCTGACCGGAGGACCCTGCGTATACAAGCGGCTGTCCGGATGCGGATCCGGCACAGAGTATCTGGCAGTGACGCCGTGGGGCGATCTGTATCCCTGCCATCAGTTTGTGGGCAATGAACCCTTCTGCATGGGAAATGTCCGGGACGGCGTCGTCCGGACTGACCTGCGGGATGCTTTCCGGCGGATCAATGTATACGCGAAACAATCCTGCAGAGACTGCTTTGCGCGGTTTTACTGCAGCGGCGGCTGCGCCGCGAATTCGTTCAACTTCACGGGCCGGATTGATGACGTGTATGAGATCGGCTGCGTGATGCAGCGGAAGCGTGTGGAGTGCGCGCTGATGATTAAGGCGGCTCTGGCGGAAGAGGCGGACACGGTGCGGGAAGCGTGTGACGAGGACTGCGGCGGGGACTGCGGATTCTCCGGATGACCGGTTGCGCGGATTCTGACGGTGTGATATATTTTAATACGTTGATTTGCAACTGTTCAGAACCATGCGGAATTTGAACAAAACAGAACCGTCAAGCTCGCTTGT
>CAMODP010000219.1 GCA_946611445.1 uncultured Eubacterium sp. | reverse complement strand
ATCTTTTTTTTATCGCTTTTACGCATTCGTCGAAATTATTTTTTGTCTGAGTCGTCTGGACCACCACCGTAAGCGGCTGATCCCAGAGCATCTTATGAGCTTCCAGCCAGTTCTCCGTCTCAGCGGCGTTTTCCAGAATGGCACAGCGTTCACAGCGGGCAGAAATCGCTTCCACTTCGGGGTGCTGCTTCATGCCGATGATGATGATGAATCTGCCTGCACCGCTGGCCTGTTCCACAATCCGATGAATGTGCATCACCTTCGGGCAGGTGGCGTCCTGAACGAGCGCCTTTCGATTCTTCAGCGCTTCCAGCGTCTGGGGCGGAACACCGTGCGCCCGGATCAGAACCCGCTCTCCTTCCGCCACATCCTCTACCTTATCCACGGTACGCATGCCGCGTCGAGCGAGACTCTCCACCACATCGGTGTTGTGGATCAGCATACCGAAGCTGGCGCACGGGCCTTCCTGCAGCAAGGCCTCCGCCATCTCCACAGACCGGCGGACGCCGAAGCAGAATCCGGCGCTTTCCGCTACTCTGATCTCCTTCATCGTCTCTCCGCGCCGTCTGTCAGCGGCTGGATGCAGAAGCGCTCCAGGATCAGCTGGCTGAGCGCGGCAAAACTCTCGTCATAGCTCAGCTCCGTCGTATCCAGCAGGACCGCATCCTCAGCCTGTCTGAGCGGCGCCGTCTCCCGGTTCATGTCCTGCTCGTCCCTGTATCGGATTTCCTGCAGGACTTTCTCATAATCCTCCGTAACGCCCTTTTCCTGCAGCTGCAGCACTCTTCGCCTCGCCCGCTCTTCCGCGCTGGCCGTCAGGAACACTTTGAGGTCTGCATCCGGCAGGACAACCGTCCCGATATCTCTGCCGTCCATCAGAACGCTCTGGGTGCGGGCCAGGCCGCGCTGCATCTCCAGAAGGAACTGTCTGACCACCGGAAGAGAGGACACATCGGACGCCGCTAAAGAGATCTCCGGCATGCGAATGGCATCAGAGACGTCCTCGCCGTTGAGGTACATTCTCTGTTCTCCTTCCGCGTCGTATTTCATCTCAATCTTCAGCCCCGGAAGGAGCCCGGCAACGGCCTGACCGTCTTTCCGGTCAATTCCCGCGCGGACGGCTGCCAGCCCCACCGTGCGGTAAATCGCCCCGGTGTCCGCATACAGGAAGCCGAAAGCCGCTGCACAGCGTCTGGCCAGCGTGCTTTTCCCCGCGCCGGAGGGGCCGTCGATTGCGATCGATATGATATCGTTCATCTGTTTTCACATCCCGTTTCTTTTCATCATTTTACGCAGGTCATCATATTACGTTACACAGGTTTCGGCTGCCGAAATGCCGGCCAGCCGTCCGGTGCTCCAGGCGATCTGTAAGTTGAATCCCCCGGTATAGGCATCCAGGTCCAGTACTTCTCCGGCAAAATACAGTCCTGAGATCAGTTTGGACTGCATGCTTCTGGGGTTAATCTCCTTCGTGCAGACTCCGCCTGCCGTGACAATTGCTTCCGCATACGGGCGTGTTCCGGATACCTCGATCGGAAATGCCTTCAGGTTGCGGAGCAGACGCAGTCTGGTCTCTCTGGTGACTTCGTTGGCACGGAGAGCTTCCGGGGCCTCCGTCAGGCGGACAAGCTCCGGGATCATGGCATGCGGCATGAGGTCACAAAGCGCATTTCGAAACTCTTTGTTCTGATATTTTTTCAGATCCCTCTGAATCCGCAGATCCAGCGTCTTTTCATCCAAAGCGGGCTTCAGATCAATCTCCAGCCGGTATGCGGCCCTGTCAAAGTGCCGCATTCGAGAGGAAGCGGACAGCACAAGCGGCCCCGACACGCCGAAATGCGTGAAAAGCATCTCTCCCTGTTCCCTGCAGAGCAGCCTGTCATTCTCATACACACGAAGCTCAACATTCTTCAGGGAAAGTCCCTGGAGTCTGGCGCAGCAGGGATCCGGACTCTCCAGCGGAACCAGAGACGGTCGAAGCGGCGTGACAGTATGTCCGGCCGCCTTCGCGAAGCGATATCCATCCCCTGTGGAACCGGTCAGCGGATAGGACAGCCCTCCGGTGCAGACAATGCAGGCTTTGCAGGAAACGGTCTCATCCTGTATCTTGACGCCGGAGACGACTCCGTCATGGAGCGAGATTCCTTTCGCTTCCGCCCGGAGAATCGACACTCCGCTCTCCCGGCAGAGCCTCTGCATCAGATTTGCAACGTCATTTGCCTGATCAGACTGCGGGAAGACGCGCTTTCCGCGCTCCGTCTTCAGCGGAAGACCGTGGTCTTCAAAAAACCGCATCACCCGCTCAGGCGGGAATGCCGTCAGGGCACTGTAAAGGAAGCGGCTCTCGCCGGGAATGTTTGCCATGACTTCCCTGACGTCGCTGTTGTTCGTCAGGTTGCAGCGTCCCTTGCCGGTAATGCGAAGCTTCTTTCCGGTCTTCTCATTCTTCTCAAGCAGGAGCACATCCGCCCCCTGTCCGGCGGCGGCATAAGCCGCCATCATGCCGGCAGGTCCTGCTCCTATGACAACCACATCCGCTTTCATCACGTGCTCTCTCCCATCACGGAAGCGATTTCCTCCGCGCTCAGCGTACGATACCTGCCGCTCGGCAGATCGCCGAGACGCAGCTCGCCTTCCGCAATTCTGGTCAGTCTGGCCACATGCAGACCGGCTTCTTCACACATGCGGCGAATTTCACGGTTGCGTCCTTCCCCGATGGTGATATCCAGCACCGCTTCGCGGTCCGTCTTTTTCAGAATTCGGACCCGGACCGCCCTGACGGATACTCCATCCAGCTCAAACGGCTCTCTCAGCCGGGCAACGCGGGCTTCAAGCCCGTCACCCTCCACCCGGGTGCGGTAGGTCTTCAGAATTCTGGAGGAGGGGTGCATGACGCGGTTGGCAAACTCCCCGTCGTTTGTCAGGAGAAGCAGGCCCTCGGACATCAGATCCAGTCTGCCGACCGGGTAGACTCTTCCGGCGGATGCCGGAAGCAGGTCCCGGACGGATTTCCGTCCCTGTTCGTCATGCAGGGAGCAGACATAGCCGCGGGGCTTGTTGAGCATGTAGTAGCGCTTTTCCTCTTTACGAGGCAGCTCTTCTCCGTCGAGCGTAATCCTGTCACTGCTCTCCCCGCGATCTCCCAGCATTGCCGTCCTGCCGTTGATCCGAACACGTCCTTCCGAGATGGCGAGCTCCGCCGCTCTGCGGGACATCAGGCCGGACTCCGCAATAATCTTTTGAAGGCGCTCCCCCATCAGGTCGCGTTCTTCTGCTTCTCGATAAAGCTGTCAACCCTGTCGATCACCTGCGGAACCA
>CAMODP010000218.1 GCA_946611445.1 uncultured Eubacterium sp. | reverse complement strand
CGGCACACGCAATATCGCGAAGGCGGCTGCGGAAATCGGCGCAAAGATGATCTATATCAGCACAGACTATGTGTTCAGCGGACAGGGGGAGATCCCCTGGGATCCTGACTGCAGAGATTATGCGCCGCTGAATGTGTACGGTCAGTCGAAGCTGGACGGTGAGCTGGCTGTGGCGGAGGCTCTGGAGAAGTTTTTCATCGTGCGCATTGCCTGGGTATTCGGGCTGAGCGGAAAAAACTTTATCCGTACCATGCTCCAGCTGGGACAGAAGTATCCGGAAATCCGTGTGGTCAACGACCAGATCGGAACGCCGACCTACACGCTGGATCTCGCCAGACTGCTCTGCGATATGTCTGAGACGGAAAAGTACGGGTATTACCATGCGACCAATGAAGGCGGATACATCTCCTGGTATGATTTCTCCTGTGAAATCATGAGACAGGCAGGCCTTCCCTGCAAGGTCAATCCGGTGACGACGGCGGAATACGGTCTGTCAAAGGCCGCCCGGCCGTTCAACAGCAGGCTGGACAAGAGCAAACTTGTCCGCGAAGGCTTTGCGCCGCTCCCCGACTGGAAGGATGCGCTGCGGAGATACCTGCAGGAAATTAACGCGTAAGAGAAGAGGAGACGGAGGAGACAGGGGTCAGACCTGTGTCTCCAGACTGATGAAGAAAAACCTGTGATGAAAAGAGGAGACAGGGGTCAGACCTGTGTCTCCAGACTGATGAAGAAAAACCGGTGATGAAAACGAGGAGACACAGGTCTGACCCCTGTCTCCTTCGTCTGGAGAAACGCGCTGCGGAGATAATCCGGAGGAGATAAAATCAAAATGGGAAAAATAACGGTTGAGAAGGACTGCGGCGGCATCCGCGGCCTGCACATCATCACGCCGGCGGTTTTCGGCGACCGGCGCGGCTATTTCTGTGAGACGTACAATTACAATGACTTTGCAGCGGAAGGGATTGACTGCACGTTCGTGCAGGACAACCAGTCTGCGTCCCGCAAGGGCGTGCTGCGCGGCCTGCATTTCCAGATCAATTATCCGCAGGATAAGCTGGTTCGTGTCGTGCGCGGCGAGGTGTTCGATGTGGCGGTGGATCTGCGGGAGGGCAGCGAGACCTTCGGCAAGTGGTTTGGCGTGGTCCTGAGCGAGGAAAACAAGAAGCAGTTCTTCGTTCCGAAGAATTTCGCCCACGGTTTTCTGGTGCTGTCCGATTATGCCGAGTTCTGCTACAAGGTCACGGATTTCTACCATCCGAATGACGAGGGCGGGCTGATGTGGAATGACCCGGATCTGGGCGTGCAGTGGCCGATGCCCGAGGGCATGACGGAGAGTGACCTGATCCTGTCTGACAAGGATAAGGTCAACAGCAGCTACGCAGAGTTTCTTCGCGCCAGGGAGAAAAAATGAGAGATCTTTTTGCCATTGTGCGCGAGATCGTATCCGGCAGACGGATGATCTGGGAGCTGAGCCGGAATGATTTCCGGACCAGATACGCCGGGTCCTACCTGGGAATTATCTGGGCCTTTATCCAGCCGGTCGTCACGGTGTTCGTGTACTGGTTTGTGTTTGAAAAAGCGCTCAATGCCGCCTCGCAGTCTACGAAGGCGGGAATCACGGTGCCCTATGTCCTCTGGCTCATCGCCGGACTGGTGCCGTGGTTCTATTTTTCAGAGGTTGTGAATTCCGGTACAGGCTGTCTGATTGACTACGCCTATCTTGTAAAAAAAGTCGTCTTCCGGATCGAGATCCTGCCGGTGGTGCGGATCGTGTCCGGCATGTTTGTGCACCTGTTTTTCATCGCGTTCATGCTGGTAATGTACGGGATCTATCACCGGCTGCCGGGCGTCTTTGTCCTGCAGCTCCTGTATTATTCCTTCGCGATGATGTGCATGTGCGTGGGCATTGTTTACCTGACCAGCAGCATTGCAGTCTTTTTCCGTGATATCCAGCAGATCATCAATATCCTGCTCCAGATCGGCGTGTGGTTCACCCCGATCCTGTGGAATGTGGACGCGCTGGCGATGCCTGACTGGTTCAAGGTGCTGGTGAAGCTGAATCCGATGTATTACATCGTCTCCGGCTACCGGGAGTCCGTGATCGACCAGCGGGGGTTCTGGGTGCATCCGGAACTGACGCTGTATTTCTGGGGCGTCACGGTCATCCTGTTCCTCCTGGGAACACACGTTTTCCGCCGCCTGCAGCCGCACTTTGCAGACGTGCTGTAAGCAATGAGCCATGGCTGAACGGCTGCCGTGCTTGCAGCAAAAATATAAAAAAGAGGTTTCTATGTCTGACAACAATCCGGTCGCCATTCATGTGGGCGATCTGAGTAAAGTATATAAGCTCTATGACAGAAACCGGGACCGGGTGATCGAGGCGCTGGGACTGTCGCGCCGGGTGCGTTATCACGAGCATTACGCGCTGAACCATGTCTCCTTTGACATCAAAAGGGGCGAGACGGTCGGCATCATCGGCAGCAACGGCGCCGGAAAGTCAACGATCCTGAAGATCATTACCGGCGTGGTCCAGCCTACTTCGGGAACTCTGGATGTGAACGGGCGCATCTCTGCGCTGCTGGAGCTGGGCGCCGGCTTTAACCAGGAATACACCGGGATGGAGAATATCTACCTGAACGGCACGATGATGGGCTACAGCCGCAGCGAGGTGGAGGAGCGTATTCCGGCGATTCTGGAGTTCGCTGATATCGGTGAGTTCATCCATCAGCCGGTAAAAATGTATTCCAGCGGCATGTTCGTGCGGCTGGCTTTTGCGCTGGCGATCAATATCGATCCGGACATTCTGGTCGTGGACGAGGCCCTGTCGGTCGGCGACGTCTTTTTCCAGTCCAAGTGCTATAAAAAATTTGACGAGTTCAAGGAGCAGGGCAAGACGATCCTCTTTGTCAGCCATGACCTGAGCAGCATCAGCCGGTACTGTGACCGGGCCATTCTCCTGAACAAGGGCAAGATGGTCGCGGAGGGCACGCCTGCCGCCATGATCGATCTGTACAAAAAGGTGCGGGCGCATCAGGTGGATGAGGAAGGACATGACCTCGCACAGCCGGGCAGCGGAGATGGCGGGGCGGAGAGCGCGCTCTGGAAAACGCATTTTGAGCACAATCCGGATGAGCAGGACTACGGCACCCGGGAGGCGGAGATTCTCGATTACGCGGTCACCGATGACAGGGGGCTGCTGACTGCTTCACTCATCAAAAACCGGATGTTTTCCATCCGTGTCCGCATCAGGGTCAATGAAAAGATCGAGAGTCCGATCGTGGCGTTTACGATCCGGACGCTGAAAGGGACGGACGTGACCGGCACC
>CAMODP010000217.1 GCA_946611445.1 uncultured Eubacterium sp. | reverse complement strand
TGTCGATGCCCCCACCACCGGCAACTCCACCAACCCGACCCGCTTCCAGCATCCTGTTGCGGGCACCTACAAGAAAGAGCGCGTAGACGCCGGCAAGAAATACTTCTCCGTGGCATCCGGCGGCGGTACAGGCCGTACCCTGCATCCGGACAACATGGCAGCCGGTCCCGCTTCCTACGGCATGACCGATACCCTCGGCCGCATGCACAGTGACGCGCAGTTCGCAGGCTCCTCCTCCGTCCCGGCACACGTCGAGATGATGGGCCTCATCGGCGCAGGCAACAACCCGATGGTCGGCATGACCGTCGCTGTCGCCGTGTCCGTAGAGCAGGCAGCCAAAGAAGGAAAGTTCTGAGATTAACAGAGATATACACCGAGCCACGGGGACAGTTCCCGTGGCTCTTTTAAGTCAAAATGGCAATTTTGCAGTTGACATTGCATCTGTTTGCTGATACGATGGAACAAATGTAACAGAACGTGACATTTGTAACAGAACCTATTATTTTCAGCAGGAAGGGGACACTTCATATGAAAACACTGATTACAGCCAGATTTGACAAGGCGTATACCGGCCTTCTCGAGACGATTACGAAGGACTATGAATTCGCCGGATACGGCGTCACCGGGATCAAGATGCCGGTGGAGGAGATGAAACAGAAAATCCGTGGTGTGGAGCTCCTGATCTCGGAATTTGAGGATATCAACCGGGAAGTGATCGAGTCGGCGGACAGTCTTAAGATTATTGTCTGCTGCCGCAACGAGGCTTTCGCGAGCATTGATATTGATGCCGCCACAGAGAAGGGGATTCCCGTATTCCGCGCTGCTGGCCGCAATGCCATAGCTGTTGCCGAGCATACGATTGCCCTCCTGATGTGTGTCTCCAAAAACATTTCCCTGACGGACCACCTCCTGAAGTATACAGACCAGCTGACCGGCGTCGAGTACAATGATAACGGCGGAAAAAGGGCCGAAACGATGTCAGAGTGGTCGATGGATCCGACGGCGCCCTTCGCGCTGTACGGCGGCGGACCTGAGATGTTCGGCAAGACCTTCGGCCAGATCGGTTTCGGCATGATCGGCAGAGAGGTGGCGAAAAGGGCTGACGCGCTGGGTATGAAGGTTCTGATCTATGATCCCTTTGTGGAGCAGAAGGATATGGACTTTGTGCACGGGACAAAAGCAGACCTGGAGACGGTGATGAAGGAGTCTGATTTTGTCAGCGTGAACTGCAATGTGACGCCGCAGACGGTCGGCCTGGTCAGCAGGGAAATGATCGCGCTGATGAAGCCGACGGCATATTTTGTCAACACCGCACGGGCAAAGGTGCTGGATTATGATGCGCTGTACGATGCCCTCAGCGAGAAGAAGATCGCAGGCGCCGGCCTGGATGTCTATCCGGTCGAGCCGATCCCGGCCGGGAACAAATTCCTGGGACTCCGGAATGTGGTTCTGACGCCGCATCTGGCAGGATCCGCCAGAGACATTGTCGGACATCAGATCGATATTACTCTGCACGATGTGAAGACGCTGCTGGACGGCGGAATGCCCAGATTCCTCTGCAACCCGGATGTGCTGAAAAAAGCATGATCTGCGCCCGGCGAGAGATTCAGGACCTGTTGTGATCTGATATGTCAGAAGGAGAAGAGCACTATGAATTACTCCATCGCAGTTGATATCGGTACGACTACTGTCAAGGCTATCCTGTTCGGGCCGGAATCAAAGGTGATCGCAGAGGCTTCCAGGGAATATCCGACCAGCCATCCGAAGCCATCCTGGGCGGAGCAGGATCCGGAGGCCTGGTGGAACGGAACTGCTGAATCCATCCAGAAGCTTCTGCGGGTCAGTCAGGTGAATCCCGAAGACATCCGGGTGATTTCCGTGAGCTCCCAGGCACCGGCTGTTCTGCCGGTCGACCGCAGCGGCAGACCCCTTCGCCCTGCCCTGATCTGGATGGACCGCAGGAGCACCGAGGAACATGAGATTCTGAAAGAAAAGCTGGGCGAGCGGCATGTCTTTGACCTGACCGGCAACCGGCTGGACACATATTTCACCCTGACGGAGCTGATGTGGTGCATCCGGCATGAGCCGGCCGTCATGGAGCGCTGTTACAGGCTGCTGCAGGTCAACGGCTATGTCAACATGAAGCTGACCGGCGTTTTTTCCATCGATGTCACACACGCCTCCCTGACCCAGTATTTTGATGTGCACAGAGAGTGCTGGAGCGATGAACTGCTGGAAGCCGCCGGCGCTGACCCGGCATGGATGCCGGAAGTGTACCAGTGCATGGATGTGCTGGGCCGCGTGACAAAGGAGGCTGCAGCGCTTACCGGGCTCTCGGAGAAGACCGTGGTGCTGGCCGGAGCCGTTGACGCAACAGCGGCTGCGCTGGAGATCGGCATCAACCGGGGCGGAAAGGTCGCGGAGGTGACAGGAACCAGTTCTCTGGTTCTGGTGGGCTTTGATGAGCTTGTGACAACCTACGACCTCTGCTATCTGCGGGGACGCAAGCCGGGAAGCACTGTTCTGTACGGGCCGGTGAATACTGCGGGAGGCTCTCTGAAATGGTTCCGCAACCAGCTCTATGACAGAGATGCCAGGGATGACGCGGCCTATGACCGGATCAACCGGGAAATAGAAGAAGAGACGGACGGACCGTCCCGCCTGATTTTCCTGCCGTATCTGACGGGCGAGAGAGCCCCTATCTGGGATCCCGACGCGCGGGGATGTTTCATCGGCCTGCACATGAATACCTCCCGCGCTCAGATCATGCGCGCCATCATGGAGGGCACCAGCTTTGCCCTGCAGGACAATCTGCAGACTGCCCGGAACGCAGGTTTTACATATGAAGACATCATAAGCTGCGGCGGGTGTACAAAGAGCGATATCTGGCTGAAGATAAAAGCATCCGTCATCGACAGGCCCATCCACGTGCCGGAGGTAAACCTCGGCGCCCAGGGCGGCCTGTCCTATATCAATGCGGCATGGATGGGAGAATATGACAGTCCGGAAGAAGCTTCCGAGAGCTGCTTCCGGATCAAGAAGACTGTAGAGCCGGTCCGGGAATGGGTCGGGCCCTACAGGGAATTATACGAAATATACAGGCAGTCCTATACGTCGCTGAAAAAACAGTTCCGGGAGCTCGCCGCTCTGTAAAAAGGCGGCAGCATATGGTTCTGAACAGCTGCGATTAGTGAGAAAAAGGACAGGCTGTACGAATCCGACTCAGGCACGCTTGCGCTGCCTCGTTCTCGCAGCGGTACTAAACTCCCGCTAAAGCGGATCGTTAAGTACCGGCGGAACTCGAAGCACCTGAGTCTGGATTGTGCAGCCTGTCCTTTTTTTACAGTAGCTCCGGGCTTTGCAATTCCCGGAGCGGCGTATACAGGACAGC
>CAMODP010000216.1 GCA_946611445.1 uncultured Eubacterium sp. | reverse complement strand
AATGAATTTGAGCGAAATGTGCATCATAAGAATTGTCGTTTTAATTTCCAGATATTGTCCTGCCAAAATCATAGGCTTCCTGCTGCTTATCCGTCTTTCCCGAAGCTTCCCCGGCACCGCCTATGCCGCCGCAGAAAAGGGAACCCGCGAATTCTGCCTGCTCAAAGCAGTCGATCCAGCCCTGCAGGCCGCTTACGGCTCTTAAGGGAACAGAATCTTCGTCCTCGGCGGCGACGGAGAGCATGTATACGCTGCGGAACCTGTAATCCGCTGTATAGAGCGGATTCATGCGGTCCAGAAGGGTCTTCATCTGACCGCTCATTTCGTAATAATAGATCGGGGTTACAAATACCAGTGTGTCCGCATGCATGACTTTTTCGGCAATCATCGTGGCGTCGTCCTTCAGCACGCACTTCTGCGTTTTCTGACAGGCAAGACAGCCTCTGCAGAACCCGATGGTTTTGTCCTTAAGACTGATGTGCTCCACCTCATGCCCCGCGTCCCTTGCGCCGGCGATCAGGTGCTCTGCCAGTATGTCTGAATTGCTCTTTGCCCTGAGGCTTGTGGTAATCACCAGTACACGGCTCATTACGTTTTCTCCTGCTTTCTGTATGGTATGGGTGCTTGCATCTTTCCGGATCCTGGGGTCCGGGTGATTCAGCGGCAGACGCCCGGGATGGGGGACTGCCGCTTTATCTGCGTTATTTGTGTTCCCTTTTCTTTTCAGAAGGCAGAAAGTCCATATCTGCCCTTTGACAGCACTGCAGCGCACAGCGGATACCCCGTGCGGTACGTCGCCGGCATCTGTTTTACTTTACAGACAGGGTGATTGTCACATCACCGCTGCTCAGCAGCGCCCGCATTTCCTCAGGGGTCTTGTCGGTGACATGTCCAAGCCGGGTGTAGGCCCAGGAATTGCTGCCGTAGAAGACCACCAGCTGGTTGCTGGAATAGAGCACAATGTCTCCGGAAGATGTGTCTGTCTGCACGTCATGACTGGGCAGGCGCTGCCCGATGGCACCCACCTGTTCAAAGCCGCCGTACATGGACATCTGAATGGTGAGTCCGTTTTGTGCCAGCTCCCTGAGGGCACTTACCGATTCATTCTCTTCCCAGGCCACCGTCACAGGGGTATCGTTGATTGTCATCAGCATTTGAGGTTCCTCCGTTTCACTTTCATCCAGTTCAATCAGTACGTCATAGCTGCCCTGCAGGGCCGCAATTTCTTCCAGGGGGCAGGTGATGACCCCGATGTTTACCTGATTGCCGTATATTTCGGATGCATCCTGATCCTCAAAGAGGATGGTAAAGTAAGGTGCGTCCGTGGCATAGTCGATATCGCCGTTGAGCCAGCCGTAGTGCTCTTCTTCTGCATTGTAGGGAAGATCCTCCGTCACGCCGCAGAAGTCATGGGAGTAGCGGCTCATATGCTGGGTGTATGGCAGCTTTTCAATCAGGACCCTGGCAGTTTCGCTGTCGTTGAGGACACCGGGGATCACGGTATCGCCGAAATGCAGCAGGATCCTGGTGCCGTTTTCCGGCGGAAGCCGGGTGGGCATGGACGGATCCTCCGTCTGCATCTGTGCGCCGTCTTTTGCAAGGCGCCTGCCGGTCTCGGCAGATGCTGTCAGGCAAAGGGAGAGTGCCATCAGGACCGCCAGCAGTTTTATCATGCGCTTCATTGGTTGTTTCCTCCTTCTTTCCGGATCGTGCTTTGCACGAATGCTTTTACTTCATCCTCAAAGTCTTCGGGATTTTTCCCGGAAACAGCCACGCCCCGGATGACCGAAGCAGACGGCTGCATCTTCTGAATCTTCTCCACACTGTCTGCAAAGCGGCTGCCGCAGTGGGTCGTCATCACATAAACCGTTTTGCCTGAAAGATCGGTTTCCTCAAGGAAAGCCCGCAGGGGTGTGCATACGGTGTAATGCCATATGGGCGCCACAAGCCAGACGGTGTCATAGCTGCTGACATCTTCAAGGTGCGCGGCAAGTTCCAGATCCACAGCGTCCATATCCTGGCCTTCGCCCACCTGTACCGTCAGATCATAATCAGACGGATAGGTATAAGCAGTCTGGATAGGGAACATGTCCGCATGTGTTTCCTCTTCTATCCATCCGGCAATCATCTCCGCGTTGCCAAGAAGCCTGCCTTCCGCATCCCGGTTCAGTGTGGCGGCAGAAACCGCATCCACATCGGGTTCAAAGACGGTATTGCCCACACGGGAGAACCACACCACCAGTGTCCTGTGGTTTTCACCCGGGATCAGGCCCAGAGGCGCTGCTGCCTGGGGCACATAATCCGCATACCGGGTATAGTCTTCCGTGCCGACGTTTTCCGCCAGGGCAAAAGCGGAAACCATCACCAGGGCAGCAAACAGGAGTATTGCGAATCTTTTCATCTGGTTCCTCCTTTCAGGTCAGACAGCGGTTTTTATGTTCCATACGAGGTAATCCAGACAGTCCAGCTTCTTCTGCTGCGAGTGGATGCTGTCCAGAAGGAGGCGGCGATGGTTTTCCAGCAGGCGGAGCTGATCTTTCAGGCTGCCGGTATTTCTCAGCGCATCAAACTGATCAATCTGTGCCGGGCTGCAGCCCGCATCCGTCAGACACTCGTGCACCTGGGCATCACTCATGGCAATCATTTTTTCACCTCCGGGCTTAAGTGTAATCTGAAGACTCCGCTATATCAAATACTTAATAACTAATGAGATTATTGCTTTACGGGCAATAATACATCTGGTATGATAGCCCGGGAGGGATACGTATGGAACTGCGGGTACTCAACTATTTCCTGACGGTGGCAAGGGAAGGCGGTCTGAGCGGAGCCAGTGAGGTGCTGCACGTAACGCAGCCCACCATGTCCCGGCAGATTCAGGAGCTGGAGGAGGAACTGGGCCAGAAGCTCTTTATCCGCACCACCCGCTCCATGGTGCTGACGCCGGAGGGCATGCTGCTGCGAAAGCGGGCGGAAGAAATCCTGGAAATGGCGGAAAAGACAAAGGCGGAGTTTTCTGCCATGGGACACGCTGTGGCAGGGGATGTGTCCATAGGCAGCGGTGAAACCTTTGCCCTTAAACAGATCACCGACCTGATGGCACAGATGCATCAGCAGTATCCGGATGTTCATTTTCACATGTACAGCGGCAACGCGGAGGATGTGACGGAACGCCTGGAAAAGGGACTGCTGGATCTGGGCGTGCTGGTAGAACCCGTGGACGTATCAAGGTATAACAGCCTCCGTCTGCCCGGCAGGGATACCTGGGGTCTGATTCTGCGGCGGGATCATCCGCTGGCAAAAAAGGATCGGATCCGGAAGGAAGACCTGTCCGGTATTCCGCTGATCATGAGCCGGCAGGACATGGCAAATCAGAAATCCGGAAATGACTATCTGGACTGGTTCGGGAGCAGCTATGCATCGC